>JABUUX010000042.1 GCA_021442965.1 Treponema sp. | reverse complement strand
GAGTTGTAGTTCCTGCAGGTCTTGATCCTATGGCTATTTACTGGGAATGCGGTCGCCCGATTACAGGCCCTTACGGATGGCTCGTTTCTACAGCAGTTCATGAAAAACATATTTACCGCGAATATATCGGACTTGATTCCTGTATGGCAGATTTTATGCGTCCTGGTGTTTATGGCAGTTATCATGAAATTACAGTTTGCGGAAAAGAAAATGCTCCCAAAAATCATGTTTATGATGTAGTTGGAAGCCTTTGCGAGAACTCTGATAAGTTCGCTGTTCAGAGAGCTCTTCCTGAAATTCAAAAAGGTGATTTTGTAATTCTTCATGATGCAGGGGCTCACGGACGCGCTATGGGCTTTAATTATAACTCTAAACTTCGTTGTGGTGAAATTCTTATGCGTCCGGACGGAACTTTTAAAGAAATAAGACGACGTGAAACAGTTGAAGATTTATTTGCAACTCTTGATTTGAACGGCGTAAAAAATTTCAAATAATTTTAGGAAAATAAAATGTTAATCAGTGAAAGAATGCAGGCTCTTAATCCTTATGTTCCAGGGGAACAGCCAAAGGACAGACCTTATATAAAGCTTAATGCAAATGAAAATCCTTATCCGCCAAGTAAAAAAGTGGTTAAGGCTTTAATAAAGTTTATAAAAAAGAATCCTGAAAAACTTGGACTTTACCCTGATCCTGATTCTATTGAACTTCATGAAGAAATTGCAGAAATGCTAAATAAAACCGGTGGGTGCCTTTGTCGTGCTAAATTTTCCGGTAAGAATATTTTACCTTCAGAGGAGGATAAAATTCCTTTCACTGTTACCAAAGATATGATTTATACTGGAAACGGAAGTGATGAAGTTCTTTCTTTTGTTTTCTATGCATTTTTCTCCAGTAACAAGAAATTTGTAATGCCTGAACATACTTATAGTTTTTATCCGGTTTATGCAGGGTTTTATAACATTCCTATGGATCGTATTCCGCTTAAAAAAGACTGGAGTCTTGATACAGAATCTATGCTTTCTCATGCGGAACAAAATGCGGGCGGAATAATTTTTGCAAATCCAAATGCACCGACAGGGCTCTCTCTTACAAGAGAACAGGTTCGCGGGATGCTTCTAAAAGCCAGTAAAGATGAAATATTTATTGTAGATGAAGCATATTGTGATTTTGGCGGTGAATCCTGCATACCGCTTCTTGCAGAATTTTCTAATCTTGTAATTGTTCGTACTTTCAGTAAGAGTCTTTCAGGTGCCGGAATGAGACTTGGATATATAGTTTCTAATCCTGAACTTATAAATATTGTTACAACTGTAAAAAACTCTGTAAATCATTTTCCTCTTGATGCAGTTAGTCAGATTGCAGGAAAAGAAGCTTGTCGTGATATCGGTTATTACTGTGAATGTGCAAAGAATGTGGCTGATACTCGAGATGATTTTTATAATTTTCTTGTAAATAAAGGATTTTATGTTATCCCAAGTAAAACAAATTTTCTTTTTGCAAAAAAAGAAGGTATTGCGGGTGAACAGCTTTATAAGAAAATTAAAGAAGAAGGAATTCTGATACGTCATTTCAAAACACCGGGAATTGAAGATTTTGTACGTATTTCTATCGGAACATCATCTCAGATGGCTAAATTAAAAGAAGCTTTTGAAAAGTTATAAGTTTTAAAAGATAGATTTGATAAAAGAGGTTAAGTATATATATTTTATTTATAGGAGGAATTATGAAATTACTTCTACTTTCTGATATTCACGGAAACGCTGATTTACTTGATAAACTTGATGATGAATTTAAAAC
>JABUUX010000370.1 GCA_021442965.1 Treponema sp. | reverse complement strand
TAAAGATTCCGAAACGAGTTCGGAATGACACTATGATTTGAACTTATTAGACAGCCCCTTTTCTTTTTCATTTTATAAAAATAGACTATAGTTATATTATGCAGTTAAAGTTTGATGTAAAAGGGATGAGTTGTGCCGCGTGTTCACTAAGAGTACAAAAAGCAGTTGAAACGGTTTCGGGCACGAATAATGTACAGGTAAATCTTCTTACAAATACAATGAACGTAGAAGTTCAGACTCCTGAGAAAAATATAATAAATGAAATTTGTACTGCTGTTTTTAAAGCAGGATATCAGGCATTTCCTAAATCAGAAAACTCAGAAAAAAATCAGACTGGCGAAAAACAAAAAAAATCAAAGATAAAAACTAAAGACGGATTTAAATTCCGCCTCATAACCTCAGTGGGCATTCTTCTTCCTCTTTTTTACCTTGCCACATGTGTCCCTGTTTTTAATTGGCCACTTCCTTATTTTTTAAAATCAAACTTTATTATTAATGCAATTCTTCAAATGTTTTTTTGCGTTTTAATAATGTTTATTAACAAAAGTTTTTTTATTAACGGAGTAAAAGGACTGATTCGCTTTTCTCCTAACATGGATACTTTGGTTGCCATGGGTTCTTTTACAAGTTTTTTTTACAGCACAATTACAGTCTTTAACATGATATCAGCTTTTTTTTCAAAAGCAGAATTAACTGATTCAAGACCAAACCTTTACTTTGAATCAGCCGCAATGATTCTTACTTTTATTACAATGGGAAAAGCACTTGAAGCCTTTTCTAAAGGAAAAACTACAAACGCCATCAATGCTCTAAAAAAACTTGCTCCCTCTAAGGCACTTATTTTAATTAATGAAAAAGAAAAAGAAATTCCTGTTGAAACACTTAAAGCCGGTGATATTTTCCTTGTTAAACCCGGAGAAAGTTTTCCATGTGACGGAATAATTCTTGAAGGAAGCGGAGCCGTAAATGAGTCTGCCCTTACAGGTGAAAGCTTACCTGTTGAAAAATCCGTAAATGACAGCGTAAAATCTGCAACCATAAATGAAAACGGATTTTTTAAATGCCGTGCCACAGCCACAGGAAGCGATACTATTTTAAATAGAATTATCAGCCTTGTTGAAGATGCGTCAGCCTCAAAAGCACCGGCAGCAAAAATTGCAGATAAAGTTTCTGCGTTTTTTGTTCCAGTCATTATGATAATTTCCATTATCACCTTTGCAGTCTGGATGTTCATTCAAAAAGATTTATCATACGCTTTAAACCGAGCAATAAGCGTTTTAGTTATAAGCTGTCCTTGCAGCCTTGGACTTGCAACTCCAGTTTCCATTATGGTAGGAAACGGACTTGCTGCCAGACACGGCATTCTTTTTAAAAATGCAGAAGCTCTGGAAAATGCTGGCAGAACAAAAATTGTAATCCTAGATAAAACCGGAACATTAACAAAAGGAAAGCCCGAGGTAACTGATATTATTCCTTTTGGATGTATTTCTAAAGAAGAACTTCTTTCTTTTGCCCTTTTAATGGAATCTAAGTCCACCCATCCTCTTGCAAGTGCAATTGTAGAAAAGGCAAAAGAACTTCACATTATTACAAACCAAAAACTTTTAGATTTTAAAAATCTTCCAGGATTTGGCATTCAAGGCACTTTAAATGGAATTTCAGTTTATGCAGGAAATGAAAAACTAATTTCAGCGTATACAAATATACCCGAAGAACTGATTATTAAATCTCAAAATTTTTCTAAAGAGGGGAAAACTCCTTTGTTTTTTTTGGAAGGAAAGAACATAAAAGGTCTGATTGCAATTTCAGAT
>JABUUX010000098.1 GCA_021442965.1 Treponema sp. | reverse complement strand
GATCCTGAAACGAGTTCAGGATGACACTACGATATGAACTTTTTGGACAGCCCCTTTTTGTTTTAAACAAGGGTTGAACTGTACTTTTAGCTGAACATTACCTGTGCACTTGGTGTTTCATTTTCATCAAAGATGAATACAATGTGGCAGTTTTCTATTTTGGCATATCGGCAAATGGCAGTTCCACCGCTTTTAAGGCCAGTCTTGTAAGAAATGCGAAGATTTTTAAAGGTGAGGTCAAAATCAGTTTCTGGTAAAACTTCTTTTGCAAAATCCAGATAAACAAGATTATGAACATGACAGTTAAAATCGATATCAGAACGGCGCACAGGAATTATCAGTTCTTTTTCAAAAGTTTCAAGAACCGGGATTTTAATAAGTTTTTTATCGTCAAAAACTGTTTTGTTTTCTGTGCCGTATTTTTCAAGATATACAGGATCAATTTTACAAGGACGTCCGGCAGAAATATCCAGAAGGATCCAGCGGGTTGTAGCTTTTCCACAAATTTTTCCGTTTTTATAAAACAAAAAGTTTCTGTTTGCCACTAAAGGAGATGTAAAGCCTTCACTCCAGGTTTGAGCTAAAATTTCATCTCCATAATTCGGGTATTCAGTCATTTCAATCTGCCAGTCTGTAAGAACCCAGGCTTTGGAAAGGTTTTTAATATTGAATACACTGTCGCCTGCAAAATCTGAATGTGCATTTCCTGCGTTTTCTAAGATTTTTACAACAGCATTTAAGGTCATTGTCCCGTCTTTTGAAAAGTCTTCAATAACAGGTTTGTATTGGTAATCAAAAATCATATTTTTCTCCGTTTTGAAAATTATATCGGATTTTAAATTTTATTACATAAAAATGTTTTGCATTTCTGAAATATTTGTAAATAATAGTGTTATGAAGAAAATATTTTTTCTGTTTTCTATAGGATTTTCAATTTTTATGTCTGTTTCATGCATGTCTGAAAAAACGCCTCAAACAAACTGCAATTTAATAGCGGACAGTTATAATCTGTCTGATTACGAAGAAGTTTTTTTTGATGATTTTAACGGGAAAGAACTGGATACAACTAAGTGGTCAAAGTGTCCTGAATGGCAAAGGCAGGATCATGGCGGTTATTGGAAAAATGACTGCACTTATCTTGAAAATGGAAATCTTGTTCTGGAATCCAGAAGGGGAATTGAAACCCTGGAAAGCGGTGCAATTCGTTCCCGGGGAAAATTTTCTCAAGCTGGAGGTGCTTACCAAATTCGTTTTAAGGCAGAAAAGAAAAGCGGGCTTTGGTCTGCTTTTTGGCTTATGTATCAGGGGAATTCTGATACTGATGGTACGGCTTCAAAAGACGGAGAAATAGATATTTTTGAAATCATTTCAAATGATAATGGCAGAAAATATTTGAATTCTGCGGTGCACTGGGACGGATATGCCGCAGCTCATAAAAGTAAAGGAGCCCAATATCAAATTAAAGATGATTTTTATGACCAATGGCATACGGTAACTTTTTTCTGGGGAAACGAATATTATATGGCTTTCTTGGATGATAATGCTGAACCGTACTGGAAGGGTAAAGTTTCAGAATACGGAGGTCCTGCAACGTCTTTGCATTATATAAAAATTACAAGTGAGTTTGGAAAATGGGCAGGACCTGTAAAAGATGAAGAGCTTCCGTCATATTTCCTTGTAGACTGGGTAAAAGCTTTTAAAAGAAAGTAAAAAGGTTTTAAAATATTAAGCCGTCCCAAAACTCTTAAATTCTTGAATAATTGTAAACATCACCTGAATTCATTAAAATTACTCTTACTATTCAGTCAATAATT
>JABUUX010000423.1 GCA_021442965.1 Treponema sp. | reverse complement strand
TTATCCGGCATTTTGCCATAGAAAGACTTCTAAAAAACAGTAATGCACCAATGAATTGGGTAAAAACCAATAAAGAAGGAAGAATTGATGCCTTTTTTGGCGGTAGAAAAGCTTTGGAAGAGCTTCCAAAAACTTGGGATAAATATCCTGTTCTTTCTAAAGGTCAGACACCTGAAGGAAATGTGGATTATACAGAACTGAAAGACGAATCAAAAGCCGGAAGGTTCTTTTTGAATCACGGGTATGATGAAACAAAGCCTGATTCAGAACTGGGACTTTCTGATATGAAAGAGGCTGCGGCATTCCGGGGCGGAAGTGTAGAAAGTAAATCCATGAAAAAAGGTGATTTATATACAAGACTTGAATGGAAATGTCATAACGGACATGTTTTTGCTTCCCGTCCTTTTACAGTAATTAAGGCAGGGTTCTGGTGTCCTGAATGCTGTGAAGCCCCAAACTGGAGTTTTGATAAAGCATCAGTTCATGTTCCGTTTTATGCCCAGGTGTGGTACGACAGCCACAGAAAGGATGAAGAAAATAATGTTTATCCGTACAGTGAACACGAAGACGATGACCTTCTGCTTCCTGTAGAAAAGCTTTAGACCGTAAGTTTAGTAAGGATTTAAGGAATCAGAAAGTGAAAAAATGCATTATTTACGTATTTTCGGGAACCGGGAATACAAAACTTTGTGCCGATTTATATAAAAAGTATTTTGAAAGACAGGGAATGTTAACCACGGTATTTTCTGTAAAAATGAAAGAACTGAAGTTTGTGGAGTTTCCGAATCCAAATGACTTTGATTTTATAGGATTCGGATTTCCGGTTCACGGCTTTAACTGTCCTAAAGTTATGAACGATTTTTGTAAATATCTTCCGTCACTTTCTGAAAAAAAGCCTGCTTTTATATTAAAAACAAGCGGAGAAGGTCTTTTTGTAAACGATTATGCCTCGCAAAAAATCATTCCTCATTTGATAAAAAAGAACTACGACATATTAAGCGAGCGCCGTTATGTAATGCCTTATAACATGATATTCCGCCATAGTGATGAAATGGTAAAAGGTGAATATATTTATGCAAAAGCGCTTATAGATTTACATTGCCGCGAACTGATACAAGAAAAACGTGAAAAAGTTCGTGTATGCCCTTTAAAATATTGGTTTGTACCTGTAGTAAGAATCCTTTGGATATATGCAAAAGTTCAGGGACCTTCAATGTACGCAGATAAAGAAAAGTGTATTAAGTGCAACAAATGTGTACAAAACTGTCCGCTTGGAAATATCCGTTATGATTCAGAAAAAGGCCGGTATAAGTTTGGAACAAACTGTGTTCTTTGCGTATGCTGTTCCTTTGGGTGTCCCTCAAAGGCTGTAAGTATAGGGCTTTTGAACGGCTGGCGTGTAAACGGCAGTTACAATATAGAAAAAACAGCCCTAAACCCAGACTTAGAGTTTCCGGTTTTTCCAAAAATGAAAGGCTTTAAAGGATTTTTGTACAAAGGATATTATAAAAAAGCAGATAAAAGACTTTTGGAAGCTGGCATAAAAGTAACTGATTATAACGGGTAAACCGCCTTAAGTGATTTTTCTTAGTTTGACCACAGAATAAATATCTTATAGAATAAACTTTATGCGTAAACTTCAAAATATTCTTATCACCGGTGGAGCAGGCTTTATCGGGTCGAATTTTATTCATTATCTTTTCGGGGCTTCTTCTGCAAAAGGAGATTTATTCAATGATGCAGGATTTACTGGACGTGTTGTAAACGTAGACTGTCTGACTTATGCGGGAAATCTTGAAAGTCTAAAAGACGTAGATGAAAAATACGG
>JABUUX010000028.1 GCA_021442965.1 Treponema sp. | reverse complement strand
GCACCGATAATTCCATAACAGTTTCCCGGAGTAAATTTGAGGTTTACATCTTTAAACAGCGGTTTTTCGCTGAATCTTAAACTTAAATCGCTTACACTGATCATTATTTGTTACCTTTAAAAAATGCTTTGATTCTGGCAAAAATTCCCTGCTTCTTAACAGGAGCCTTAGAAATCTCTTTCTTATTCTGATTATTTTTATAATTATTTTTACCGTTATATTTCTTGTTTTTATTCTGGAAATTTTTATCGTACGGTTTACCACCGTTGCTTTTCTGTGAATTACATTTATTCCCTTTATTACCGTCATATTTACGGTTCTCGTATCTACCGGAATTATTCTTATGATAATCTTTAGAAGAAGAAGCATATTTTTCTTTGTAAAGTTTCATGCGTTCTTCAAGAGGCATATTCTGCATCTTTTCTAATTCTTCCTGAGACGGTTTTGAATAAGACTTTTTATAATTATCGTATTTTTTATATCCGTCTTTTTTATAAGAATCGTTTTTCTTACCCTTGTAATCATTTTTTCCATGATAGTCAGAAGGATTGTTACGATTTTTATAACCACCATCGTTACGAGTTCCGTTCCTTTTTCCGTGGAAGTCACGTTTATCCCGACTGTCACGTCCATAAAAATCATCTTGTCCATAACTGTCAGTTTTAATATATACCCCGGCTGATTTATCTTCTTCCATATCCTCCGGATAAGCAACTTTCGAAGGAATAGTCATTTCAACATAACGTTCTATTGCAGGAAGATTGTAAACATCCTGTTCTGAACAGAAAGTATAAGCCTTACCAGATTTTCCGGCTCTAGCTGTACGACCAATTCGATGAACATAATTTTCAGCTTCTACGGGAAGATCATAATTGATAACCATTTCCATATCATTTACGTCTATTCCACGGGCTGCTACATCAGTTGCAACAAGAATTGGAGTTTTGCCTTCACGGAAATTTGTAAGAACTTGAAGCCTTTTACTTTGAGGAAGATCCCCAATAAGGAAATCTGCCTTAAACTCATTAAGTTGAAGGCGTTTAGCAATTACTTCGCAAGATCTTTTTGTATTACAGAAAACCATTAATGAAGAAGGATTTTCATGTTTCAAAACTCCAACCAATAGTTTCATTTTTTCATCACTTGAAACATGAATTAATTCCTGGTCAATTTCTGAAACAGTAATATTTTCAGCTTCAATAGTAATTTCTTTAGGATCCCGAGTATATTCCCATGCCAGATTTTTTACATAAGTATTTAAAGTTGCAGAAAATAACATTGTCTGTCGTTCTTCTGCTTCAGGAAGTTCTTTAAGAATTGTTCTGAGGTCAGGATAAAAGCCCATATCGAACATTCGGTCAGCTTCATCTATTACTGTAAAGAAGGCATCTTTAAGAGACAGATTTTTTCCCTCTATCAGGTCAATAACACGACCAGGAGTTGCAACCATAATATCACATCCCTTTTTAATAGCTGCAATCTGTTTTTCATAACCTACGCCACCATAAAAACTGAACGCTTTAAGATTAGTTCCACTTAATAAAGCTTTTGCTTCTTCTTCAACCTGTACCGCAAGTTCTCTTGTCGGAACAAGTACTAAAAGTTTTTTTCCTCCATTTTCAGGTTTTGAAAGTAATTCCTGAATTACAGGGATTAAGTATGCAGCTGTTTTTCCGGTTCCTGTCTGAGACTGAACGTACAAATCAGAACCGTCGGCTGCAGCATTAATTACCTGTTCCTGAACCGACGTACATGTCACATATCCACACGACTCAATACCTTTTTTGAGCCGTTCATCAAGATTCAATTCACTAAAATTCATCATTTT
>JABUUX010000472.1 GCA_021442965.1 Treponema sp. | reverse complement strand
GTCACGGCAGTTGTACTTACAGTACTGCTGTACCAGTCCCAGCACCATTCCCATACGTTACCGCTCATATCGTAAAGTCCAAGTGTGTTTGCGGTTTTCTTTCCGACTTCGTGTGTCTTGCTTGAACTGTTGCTTGTATACCATCCGTAATCATTCAATGCAGTGTCAGTTTGCTGTGAAGTCAGATTTGTTTCTGACGTATTTGCCCCCGCATAGCTATACTTCCATGCGTCTGCCGTTGCATCTCCGCCACGGGCTGCAAATTCCCATTCGGCTTCGGTCGGAAGTCGGTAGCCTTTTTTAGTCATATCTATTTCTACGGTTGCAGAAGAAATATATTTGTTCGTGCTGTCTCTTGTAATATTTGTAATAGTGTAAACACAGTCTGCTTCTGTCATTACAAGTTTTGTAAGTGCGTTGCAGAAATAAACTGCATCATACCATGTTACATATTCTACAGGACGGAGTTTCTGTGTTTCTCCGCTTGCAGGACTTGAAGTAAAATTACTTGGGTTTGCATTGCAGGCTGAATCACTTGAGAGAACGGCATTGTAAAGTTCCTGTGTTACTTCGTACTGTCCCATTGAAAAAGGACTCAAAGTAACGCTGCGGTTTTTAATGAACACACCTTTGTAATAGTCACTTGATGAAGATGAAATATATCCGCTCCACGAAGAATCGTCTGCCATATTTACTGTTGCACTTGTTGTAAGAACTTCCACTTCAGAAGTTTTTGAAAGAGTAACGCTGTTGATTACTTTGTCTGAAAGCAGGGCACTTGCACTTCCTTTTGGTCCCCACACTGCTTTGAACGTCATGTTTTCTGCACCAAAAGTGGCAGGACATGCCTTTCCGTCAGAAGTTTCCCACTTAATAAACCTGTTTGTGCTGTCATTTTCCTGTGGGTTTGCAGGCTTTGTTACACTTGCCCCGTATAGTCCTTCTACAGTCTTTCTTACACTGCTGTCAGAAAACTTTCCTTCTGAGCCTGTTTCGAACGTATAAGTTATGGTATTTCTGTTATAAAAAACATAAATTACCTTTTCATTCAAAGCCATACTTTTTGCAGTAAAGCCGGTGTATGCTTTTTTAATTTCATCCAAAGAAGTTCCTGCAATAATCGATTTGGAATTTTCTGTATCAAACAGGGTGTAATCAGAAAGAGTCTTTCCTCCGTTTACATTCTGCTGGTAATGGTAAACTGTATATGTTCCGCCTTCAGAAATTACCGGCGTTACGCTGCTTCCGCTTCCGGTTTTTATAGTTACCTGAGCCACAGAAACCGGGCTTGGTTCCATGCCGTCTTTTACAGCGTATGCTTTAATTGTGGCATCATTTGTAAATGTAAGAGAGCCGGAATAAACGCTGCTTCCTGTTGTAGGGTTTGTTTTATCTGTAGTGTAATAAATTTTTGCACCCGTGGTAGCAGTAGAAAGTGTTACCTTTATTCCAGACACCCCTAAATCTTCAGATGTAAATGTTACAGGTGAAGCATAAGTTTTTCCCGTAACCTCCACTGTAGGATTACAGGCAATAATTCCGGCTAAAAGAGCCAGAAGTGCCGTTACCCCCGCTATTTTTTTTATAAAACGCATTAATAACCTCCGTAAATGTTACATTCATCATAGTATATCACAAAAAAAAGCCGGCTCATACAGAAATTTTATTCCGTACTTACCGGCATTATTCACTATTCACTATTCAATATTCAATATTCACTATTCACTATAAAGTCTTTTCTGTCATCTCTATTCTTTTCAAACTCTCTTCCACACCGAGTGCCATAATTGAACCGATGAGCGGTGGAGAAACACGGCTTCCAGTTACTGC
>JABUUX010000446.1 GCA_021442965.1 Treponema sp. | reverse complement strand
GGAAAACGTCCTTGGGAAGTTAAAGTTGACTGTGCATTCCCATGTGCTACACAGAACGAACTTAATGGTGATGATGCAAAAGCACTCGTTAAGAACGGCGTAATGCTTGTTGCTGAAGGTGCTAACATGCCTTCTACACTTGAAGCTACAAGAACATTCCAGGATGCAGGTGTACTCTTTGCTCCAGGAAAAGCTTCTAACGCTGGTGGTGTTGCAACATCTGGTCTTGAAATGTCACAGAACTCAGAACGCCTTTCATGGACACGTGAACAGGTTGATGAAATGCTCCATAACATCATGATTAACATTCACGACAATGCTTACGATACAGCTAAAAAATTCGGACTTAAAACAAAGTCTGGAGCAACAGACTACGTTGCCGGTGCAAACATTGCAGGTTTCGTAAAAGTAGCCGACGCTATGATTGCTCAGGGACTTGTATAATCAGTTTGTGAAACAAACTGACGGCGAACGTACGGCTATTTGAAGTTTTACGGAAAAAGAGCGACGTTCGCCATTGCTCAGGGACTTGTATAATCAGTTTTAATCATTAATAATTTTTATTATTTGATTTGACAGAAAGGGTATCCTTCTTACTAGAGGGATGCCTTTTTTTATATAAAACGGGAATATTTTTTCGAATAAATTTAATATTATTCAAAAAAAATTAATATTTTTATTATGCAAACGCCCCTAAACTTTAAATACAATAACTTAGGAGGTTATTATATGAAAAAGATTACAGTACTGGCTGCTTGTGCAGCTGCTTTACTGCTTGCAAGCTGTGCTTCAACAGGCGGAGCAAAAGATGCTGGAGCTCCAGCACCAGAACATCCAATGACATACATTCTGGATTTGGCAGATACAGGTACAGAAGTAGTATTTACTGACAATACTCAGTATGGAGAAAAAGGTGTATCTACTCGTCAGGCTATACCTGCATGGACATCTTTGGTAAAACCAAATAAACCACAAGCTGGAGATACAATTATTGTTAAAGGAAAAATCATTTCACCTGTAACACTGGATAAAGTAATGATTGGTGTTATTGATGACTCTCCTGCCGCAAACTATTGGACAAATCTTCATGACTCTTCAAATGGAAATGTTTACCTTGAAGGAATTGAAGCTGGAGTTCCATATGAAATTGATATGACTTTCCCAATTGTTACAGGTATGAAAGGTGCTTGTAAACTTCAGCTTGCTTATGGCGAACAGAATGGTGGAGTTACAAAATGGGCTATTGAAAGAGTTTGTGAATCAGATATCGGTATGACTGTTGTTGAAACACCAAAACGCACAGATGCAAAAGAATTTGTAAAAGATATTTCTCGCGATTTAGCTTTTGTAGAAATGAAACCAGAATATCCATGGGAAAATGGAGTTCAGAACACATTGGCAGATCCAACACACTATCAGGCAACTGTAGATGTTACAAGTGTATTCGGTGCAGATCTTCCAATGGCAGGTGATGTACTTACACTTACATGGACAACAAAACCTTCAATCGATATTAAAGCTTTGAAGATTCGCTTTGTAGAAAATACTGCTTCTGTTCCTGGCTGGTGGAAGGAAATTGACGTAACTCCTGGTGAAGGCCATGTAGTTGCAGAAAACCTTAAAGCTGGTGAAAAGACAGAAATTAAGGCTTCTCTTACAATCGGTGAATCTCCAATTGAAGGAATTTCATTCTGTATTACATATGACCTTGATGCAGGTGAAAGCGGATGTACACTTATGTACGCAAAATAATTAATTTGAGGCTAAACAGGCGGTGAGCTATTTTCTAAGGTTCAGCTCCGACCGGCTCCGCTGAACTATCGGCGGTGCAACGCAGTGCGTTGCTT
>JABUUX010000081.1 GCA_021442965.1 Treponema sp. | reverse complement strand
GATTTACTTCCTGGATTAATTGTAGAACGGTATGTTGATGAAAACGGAATGATTTATCTTATAGTTCAGTTTCTTGCAGTCGCCTGTAATATTTTTAGAAATGAAATTTTATCTTCACTTAAAAATCACTGTAATCCTGATTATGTTTATGAACGTGCTGATGAAAAAATCAACTTAAAGGAAGGTCTTGAAACTGTAAGCGGCTGGATTGGAAAAAAGGGTAGTGATGTTCTTACAATTACCGAAAACGAAATAAAAATTAAAGTGGATATTGTAAACGGTCAGAAAACCGGATACTTCCTGGATCAAAAATTTAACCGCCGTGAAATACAGAGGTTCTGCCACGGAAAAAAAGTTCTGGATACATTTACTCATACAGGGGCTTTTGGCCTGAACGCATATAAGGCCGGCGCACGTGAAGTTATTTCTGTTGATATTTCTGATGAAGCTGTTGATATGGTTAATGAAAATATCCGATTGAATAATGCTTCTGATAAAATGACTGCGGTGTGTGCTGATGTTTTTGAATTATTAAAAGATTATGAAGAAAAGGGTGAAAAGTTTGATGTCATAATTCTGGACCCTCCGGCATTTACAAAATCTGCAAAGACCATTGAAAAGGCTTACGGTGGATATAAGGAAATAAACCTTAGAGCTATGAGACTTCTGGTTCCTGGTGGAATCCTTATAACCTGTTCCTGTTCGCATTTTTTTGATTCAGAAACTTTTTATGATATGCTTATGCATGCTGCAAAAGATTCTCATCGCCGCCTTCAGATTTTAGAAAAACGTGGAGCTGGTCCTGACCATCCGGTTTTAGTGGGTTACCCTACAAGTGAATATCTTAAATGCTGCATTTGTACAGTCAAAAACTGATGAAAGTAAATGTACGTTTAAAATTAGAAAAGCTATCCTATTTCAGAAAGCGTAAGCCAACTGAAATGGATAGCCCATTTGTTAACTATTACATTAACTTGTAAAAATTACTATGCGATTTCTACAACCCAGCCTTCAGGACCTTTGATGCGTCCCATCTGGATGCCGGTAAGTGTATCGTACAGTTTCTTTGTCAGAGGTCCCATTTCATCTTTACCTTCGTTGAAGATAATTGATTTTCCGTGGTCATCAATTTGTCCAACCGGAGAAATAACTGCTGCTGTTCCACAAAGTCCGCATTCTGCAAAATCAGAAAGTTCAGATACTGCAATCTTTCTTTGTTCTACTTTTATTCCAAGAATTTCTTCTGCAACAGTAACAAGAGAGCGGCGTGTTATTGAAGGAAGAATTGAGTCAGATTTTGGAGTTACCAGTGTACCGTCTTTTGTAAAGAAGATTATGTTAGCTCCTCCTGTTTCTTCCATGTATGTGTGTGTGGCAGGATCAGTATACATGTTTTCTGCATAGCCGCAATTATGGGCGTCTACAATATTGTGAAGACTCATTGCGTAGTTCAAACCTGCTTTAATGTCTCCTGTTCCATGAGGGGCGGCGCGGTCAAGGTCAGAAATGCGGACTTTAATAGGTTTTGCTCCCCCTTTGAAGTATGGTCCAACCGGAGTAACGAGGATGCGGAATTCATATTCATCAGCAGGTTTTACACCGATAACAGCATTTTTTCCGAACATAAAAGGACGAAGATAAAGTGTAGCTCCTGAACCGTACGGTGGAACCCAGTCTTTGTTTGCTTCTACAACTTTTTTACAGGCTTCAATAAATTTGTCTTCAGGGTAAACAGGCATTTCAAGTCTTTCACAAGATGTTTTCATGCGCGCAGCATTCAAATCCGGTCGGAAGCATACGATTTTTCCGTCTTCTGTTGTGTAAGCTTTGAGTCCTTCAAAAACAGT
>JABUUX010000107.1 GCA_021442965.1 Treponema sp. | reverse complement strand
CTTTTGATATAGACTTCATATCAACTAATGTACTGATTTTTTCAAAGAATGTAGATATTAAAATTTTTGCAATTTCTTTAGGCTCTGATTCTGGAGTAAAAAAATATGTATCAGGGAAAAGAAATCCTTCTGCAGAACTAAATGGTACATTTAAAGATTGTAAAAAAACAGTATCTTTACAAATATTTATAAAATCATCTGCTTTGCAAATATTTTTTTCTTCCAACAAGGTTGCAATTTTTGATAATGTATATCCTTCTGGAATGGAAACAGTAATATATTCCTGTTTACCAGATGAAAGTTCATTAAGAATTTGAACAATATCCATTGAATTATTTAAATAATAAATTCCACTTTTCAAAATAAAAGTTGAATTTGAAGGTTTAGAAAGTCCCAAAAAACGAGCAATAAAAGGTTTCCTTGCACAAGCGTAAAACAGTGTTTCGTTTTTTATAAGATTATGTTCTTTTAATGAAACAGCTGTTTGTTTTACAGAATCTCCAAAATGAACTTCGAATCTAATATCTTCAGAATTTACATTATCATTCGATATTGGTTTAGCTTGTATAAATAAATAAGCATAAAAAGAAACAAAGATTATACAAATGATTAATATGAGACTTAGAAAAAATGAAGCAATCTTTTTCATATTATTTAAAGAACAATTTCCCTTGATTCAATAGCAAGATTAATTTTAATTTCTGAATGATTAATGTACTGTGCATACCATCTTGCAGCCTGAAGTATAGAACTTAACTTTTTATCATCATATGTCGGGTCATGATGAAAAAGATAAAGTTCTTTAATATTCCAGTGAACAGCAAAATCTATAGCATAACAGAATGCTGAATGTCCCCAATTCTGTTTTTTATAAGCTTCTTCTACTGTGTACTGAGAATCTAAAACAATAACATCAGCATTTTTAAAAACTTTTTCAGTATTTTCATCTCTATCAAAATCTTTTGATTTCAACTCTACATCTGTAGCATAAACAAATTTTTTTCCATTTTCTGTGACAGCATAACTATAAGAATTACCCGGATGAGTCATTTTACATATGTTAATGGTTAAATCATCAATTTTTAGGTCACATCCAGGTCGAATTGTATGAAAATTAAAATTCTTTGTAAGTGAATCAAAAGAAACCGGGAAAAAAGGCTTTTTCATTTGTTCCTGAAGAAGTCTTTTTGCTGCCGGCCATGGTGAATAAAAATCAATAGTTGTATTTTTATCATAAGCTGGATCAAAAAAAGGTAAGCCTTGAATATGATCCCAATGAAAATGTGATAAAAGAATATGATAATGCTTTATTTCAGAATTAGTCTTTCCTAATGCTCTAATTCCGGTTCCGCAGTCAAGAATAAGTGAAGTATCTTTTGATTGAAGCTCAAGGCATGGAGTATTTCCACCAATTGTACCAAAAATCCACGGTGGAAGAGATGAAACAAATTTTTGACGTGATTCCTGGGATTCAAGATCTTTAGGCGTAATACGCTGTACTGCGGCAATTATTTTTGACTGAATCTGTTGAGGAGTTAAAGATGCAGGAACAGATCCCCTTACTCCCCAGAATTTTATATACAATTAAATCCCCTTCTTTAATCTCAAATATTTTAATAAAAATATATTTTATAGTCAAACAATTAGAAAAACGTAAATTTATTTAAAATAAAAAAAGAGTTAGAATAAATCTAACTCTGTACTGGGGAGTCAAGGATTCGAACCTTGGAAGGCGGAGCCAACAGATTTACAGTCTGTCCTATTTGACCACTCTAGAAACTCCCCATAAAAAAAGCTGCCTGTAGGATTTGGACCCACGACCCCGAGATTACAAATCACGTGCTCTAC
>JABUUX010000296.1 GCA_021442965.1 Treponema sp. | reverse complement strand
TTGAGCGAAAAAGACGGAAAGCATCCGGCGTTCGACCCGAACGGAAAATATTTTGATTTAAACGGAAAGTGGATAGGTTAGACTTTTAGTTTAATCGCATAAAAACCAGACAAAAATCATTCTGAAATCATCTGAAATTCTTCAAAAAATGATAATTTAAATTAGATATTTTGGACATATTTCATTCTTTGCGTTATAATTATTTATATGAACAAATCTGACGACTCAACCTTAGCAAAAAAGAAAGTTAAATTTTTTTCGTCCATTAATAACCGCCTTTTATGGAGTATAGTTATTATTGTGGTTATGCTTCTTCTTCTTGTAATGATAAATGTTCGAAGCAATCTGCAATCAGGACTTTCAAAGTATTTTCAAAACCAGATGAATACAAAAAAAGTCCAGCTTATGGAAGAAATTGAAAATCAGAAAAATCAGGTAATGCAGGAAGCAAATTTTTTGGCAGCTGATTTTAGCGGAAAAAAATGGCAGATGTATTATAAAAAAGAACTTTCTTTTGAGTCTGTAATCAATAAAATGAAAGAACAGTTCCAGTCTGACGGATATGTTGTTATGGACAGGGACTACAAACCTATTGTACAGAATCTGAATTACAGTTTTATAATAAGCGCACCCATTCAGGATAAAATACTTTCCGGCGGTGAATATCAGGGATATATGAAACTGGGTTCCGATATTCTTATTTTATGCGGTGCTCCTGTTCTGGATGAAAAGCAGAATGTACAGGCTTCACTTTTTGCCATAAAAAAAATATCCAGTAAAGATTTTGCGTTAAAAATTTCTCATCTTACAGACTGTAAATTTACTATTTTTACAGGTTACGAGCGCTATGTTACAACCCTTGAAGGAATGACAGGCACCACAATTGATGATAAATCCATCATAGATCAGGCCACCTACGGAACAGATTATATTCATCAAAAACGAATTAACGGAACTGATTATCTGTGTATTTACACTCCTTTTAAAGACACTGACGGACAGACACTGACGGTTGTATTTTTAGGACTTGAAGTTTCTGTTATGGAACGCCTGATTGTAGATATCTTTTTTAAGGTTCTGCCTAGTGGAGTTGGATTTGCTTTATTGATTCTGCTTTTATTTTACTTTGTTACATTCCGCCCGAATCTTATAAAACCTGTAAAAGCACTTGGAAAAGCCGTTGCAGTGCTGAATACAGACGAAGCAGACCTTACTCTGCGCCTTCCTGTAAATGAAAAGCGGGGCAGTGAATTTGATTATATTTGTTCAGATGTAAATGCCTTTATAGAACGACTTTATAACATAATAAACCGTCTGGTTCTGGCTCAAAAGCAGCTTCTGGAAGTTGTAGAAAATTTAAGTATGAACTCGGAAGCCAGTGCCGGAGCTATTTCTCAGATTATGACAAATATTGAAGATGTGCGGCACAGATGCGAAAATCAGTCCCAGAGCGTTACAAATACTTCTGTTGTTCTTTCTGATTCAGGAACCGAAGTAGATATGCTTACAAAACTGATTGATGAAGAAACTTTGGGCATAAATAATTCTTCAGCTTCTATTGAAGAAATGCTGGCAAATATCCGTTCTGTTTCAGAAAATGTGGCAAAGCTTGCAAAAGGCTTTTACGAACTTTCTGAGCGTGTAACAGACGGACAGACAAAACTGGACAGAGTAAGTCAGAGTGTAGTTCAAATTGAAGAACAGTCTGCAAGTTTGAACGATGCAAACGCCATAATCTCGCAAATTTCTGAGCAGACAAATCTTCTTGCAATGAATGCTGCAATTGAAGCGGCTCATGCAGGAGAAGCGGGAAAAGGATTTTCTGTTGTTGCAGATGAAATCCGTAAACTTGCCGAAGATTC
>JABUUX010000343.1 GCA_021442965.1 Treponema sp. | reverse complement strand
ACCAGGAACCGATTCCGCGGTAAATAAGCGGAGAACCGCATCTCCAGCAGTGCGGATACTGGTGCTGAACAGTCTCCCGCTTTACAAGTTTTCCTTCCTTCTTAAGACGATCCATAATATCTTTATCAGCATCTTTTACAAAAACACCTGCGTAGTCAGATACTTCTTTTGTAAACTTACATTCTGCATCCAAAGGCTGTACGTTAGGAACACCAGAACCTTGGAAAACTTTATTATCTTCTTCACCAAATGCCGGAGCAATATGAACAATACCAGTACCGTCTTCTGTAGAAACGTAATCGGCATTGAACATACGGAAAGCACCTTTTTCACATTTCTGTCCTGATTTTTCAGAACATACTTTAGAATCTGCTAAATCTGCAAAATATGGAAAAAGCGGTTCATAAGTTGCATCGACAAATTCAGAACCTTTGTGAGTCCAAAGAATTTCATAATCAGCTTCATTTTTGAAATATGATGAAACACGAGCTTTAGCAAAAATATATTTTGTACCATCAGATTTATCTAATAGTTTTACATATTCAACTTCAGGCCCCATACAAAGACCAAGATTAGAGGGAAGAGTCCAAGGTGTTGTTGTCCATGCTATAAAATAGGTATTTTCAAGATCAGAGTCACCTATTCCCGATGGAAGTGTCAAAACTTTAAATCGGATTGTAACAGCTGGATCCTGCTTGTCTTTATACCCCTGAGCAAGTTCATGTGATGAAAGAACGGTTGAACAACGAGGACAATATGGAAGAATATACTGACCTTCATAAATTAGACCTTTATCCCAGAGTGATTTTGCAACCCACCAGATTGATTCCATAAACTCAGGATTCATCGTTTTGTAATCGTTGTCAAAATCAACCCAGCGTCCCATGCGGGTAATAGTTTTACGCCATTCAGCAGTATATCTCAAAACAGATGCTTTACACGCTTCGTTGAATTTATCAACACCAAGTTCTTCAATTTCGTGCTTTGAGTTGATTCCGAGTTCTTTTTCGATAAGATTTTCTACCGGAAGACCGTGACAGTCCCATCCGAAACGACGCTCAACTTTTTTGCCTTTCATCGTCTGATAGCGCGGAATAATATCTTTGATTGTAGACGGAATAAAATGTCCGAAATGAGGAAGACCTGTTGCAAATGGAGGACCGTCATAAAAAACAAATTCCTCTGCACCTTCCCGCTGGCTTACTGATTTTTTGAAAACATCATTTTCAGCCCAAAATTTTAATACTTCTTCTTCTTGTTTTGGAAAATCTACTTTAGGATTGACTGATTTGTACATTCGTTATGATAGGAAATCCTTTAAAAAAAATGATTGATTATCATTTTTAGGATTGTCCATACTCCTTTATGAATTTATTCATTATACATCATACATAAAAAAAATTAAAGTAGACTATCTTGGATTATCATGTATGATGCAGATGAGTTATAGCCCCGGCAAGAGCGTCGGCTGCGTGGTCAGGCTTTGGTTCAGTTTCAAGATTTAAAAGGATTTTTATATATTTTTCTACAAGTTCTTTGTCTGCACGGGTCGAACCTGTCACGGCAGACTTGATCTGATTCGGAGTATATTCACCAAGTGTAATGCAGTGCTGGGCAAGACAGAGCGAAACCACACCGCGTGCTTCAGAAACACCCATGGCGCTTGTCGCATTCCGTGCAAAATAAAGCGTTTCCATACCCGCTTCCGTGGGGCGGAATTCGTCAATAATTGCGTTTAATTTATTGTAAATCGTTAAAAGACGCTCACCGTGAGGAGAATCGGCGTTTGTGGTGATAACGCCGTAACTTACCATTCTGTATCTTCCGTTACAAAAATCAACGACCCCGAAACCTGTATTTGCAAG
>JABUUX010000106.1 GCA_021442965.1 Treponema sp. | reverse complement strand
TGGTCAGATTCTACAAACTTTAACTGGGCTGGAAACAGAGTGCCTGATTCATCAGCTGATAAAGAAATTATAATCAGACCTGTTTCTTCAAATTATCCTGAAATGTCTTCTGACGTGACTGCAGGTAAAATTAAAATAGAAAAAGACAATGCAACTCTTACAACGGGAATTTATACTCTAAAGACTGCAAGCTATTCTTCAACTGCAAGCGGAAAACTCATTATTTCTGGCGGTGAGTTTGAATATGCAAGCACAACTACTGACTTGGAAATTTCTACACCGGTTGAAATTACAACTTCGGGAACAATTACTTCAAGCTCAAAACTTCTTACATTGAGTAGTGTTACTTATACATCTTCCCCAAATCTTACCACAAGCGGAAAAGTAAAATTGAACGGCGGAACTGTGGGAACTCTTGATGTTACCGGAGAACTTGAAATTACTGGTGCATTCACTGCAGACGGATCGGTTACAAACAGCGGAATACTCACCCTTGGAACAACAGGAAACTTTACCGGAAATGTAACAAATACAGGGACTGTTAATGCAGGTTCCGGCAATGTAACTTTTGACGGCAACTACACAGGAACTGGCGGAACTCTTAAAGGAAGTACTTCGGGAAATCCTGTAATAACTTTCAACGGAGACGCAGTATTTGGCACTCTTGATATTCAAAGTGATGATGTGGTATTCGGAAAAGCTGGAAATCAGGCTGTTACCACAAATGACCAGAGTTTTTCAAAAGTAACATTTGGCGGAAGCGGAACAAAAACCGTAACGGGTGCATTAAGTGCTACAACACTTATTACAGAAAACGGAACAACCACAAATGTAAGCACTTCAGTAACAGTAAGCGGCGATACAACAAATGACGGAATACTTGGCGTTGGAACGGCTGGATCATTTGGTGGAACCATAACAAACGGCGGAACACTCAGCCTTGGAACGACAGGAAACTTTGCAGGGGATGTAACAAACACTGGGACACTGACTCTTGGAACGAGTGCAGTTTTTGAAGCTGATGTAACCAATAGCGGAACACTCAATGCAGGAACTGGTAATGTAACATTTAACGGAAAATATACGGGAACAAGCGGAAGCCTTGTCGGAAATACAACCTCAAATCCTGTAATCACTTTCAACTCTGATGTAATATTCGGAACATTTACTGCAAATGGAGATTCAGTTGTAATCGGAAAATCTGGAAATCAGAGTGCTACAACAAATGCACAAAGTTTTGAAGCTATAACATTCTCTGGAAGCGGAACCAAAACTGTAACAGGCGCAGTTTCCACAGAAAAGCTTTCTGTATTGAATAACGTAAAAGTTACGGCTGATTCTGTTACTGTAAACATAACAAGCACAGTTTATGGAACAGTGGAAACTACAGAAAATCAGACTTACACTGGAGCGGTTACAATTTCTGGAAATTCAACTTTCACTGTCAGTGACTCAACAAAAAAATCAACTTTCACAGCGGGATTTGCAGGTGCGAGTGATAAAACTCTTACCATAAACGGCAATACAGAAATTGGCGGAAACAATACGTTCGGAACTGTAGCCGTAACTGGAGATTCCACATTTACCGGAAACAACACGTTTGCGACACTCTCCTTAAAAGGAAACTCAAACTTCAGCGGTGAAAATACATTTACAAGTCTTTCAATCGATAACAGCAATATTGATTCATCCACAACAGCATCTTTCGCTGGCGGAAAACTTCAAAAAATCACCTCAGCTTCTTTCAAAGGTCGCGATGCGTCAAAGAGGCTTACACTAACTTCAACAGACACTTCTAACTGGAAAGTTTATTTTACAACTATTCCAGCAGGTTCAGATTTCTCATTTGTCACAGTAGAAAAGAGTACTTCAGAAGA
>JABUUX010000315.1 GCA_021442965.1 Treponema sp. | reverse complement strand
TTTAAAGTCTGATACCTGTCTCCGCGTAAAAAACCTTCAGCCAGTCTTTCTATTGCCTGTCCCTGATCTCCGCTTGGTTCAAAAGGCGAAACTACTTCAAATTTCCGCATGAAGATAATGTAATGAATTAATTCATAATTCACAATGCACAATTAAGAATTAGCACATGATTCTCTCAATCCCGTCTTCCTTCGCGGCTGTTTTGTTGGAATCAAAATAAACTGCGTCCCGTTTTTGCTTGATTTTCACACTAAACACTATTCACTATTCATTATTCACTATTCAATATTCACTATTATCAACTTTATGTGCTATAATGATTATATGTCTAAAATATCCAATTTTAAGCAGCTTCTGATTATCCCTTCTGCAAAAAGCCTGAATGAAAGCATAGAGCTTTCAAAGGAATATAATACAGGCTTTGAGTTCAACGATTTTGCAATGCCTTGGATGCTGGAAAACGAAAAAGGATGTTCAGACCTTATATCAAAATATCTTTCAACCCCAGAACTCCCATCTTTTACAACTACACACGGAGCTTTTTTTGATGTCCTTGTTTTTAGTGATGATATCAGAATAAGAGAAGTTTCAGAAATGCGAGTTTATCAGAGTATGGATGCTGCAAGAAAACTTGGGTGCAAAGGCATAGTTTTTCACGGAAACATAAATCCCCTTCTTCTGGCTACCGCTGCGGGTCCAATTTATGAAAAACACTGGCTTGAATCTTCACGTGACTTTTTCAGAACAGTCTGCCGGGATTATCCAGAAATCAATATATATATAGAAAATATGTGGGATCAGACACCGGATCATTTACAGAATCTTGCAAAAGAAATGACCGACCTTGCAAACTTCGGACTTTGTTTTGACTACGCTCATGCAGGCATTTCCAAAACTGATACTGAAGAATGGAGTAAAAAACTGGGGCCATATATCAAACACGTCCATATTAATGATAATGACGGAAAAAGTGATCTTCATCTGGCCTTGGGTGACGGGATAACCGACTGGAACAAGTTCTTTGAACTAAAATATCGTTTTTTTAATGATGCAAGCGTACTTATAGAAACATCCTCCATTGAAAATCAGCGAAAATCTCTGAAATTCCTGAATACTCTTTGAAAATTAAATCGTTTAACTTCAATTTTTCTACATTCATAAGTATAATCACCTATTTTTTTATCACAACTAGGCTCTAAAATAGTAGGTGTGAAGTATTTCACAAAATAAATTCAAAAGTATATCCAACAGGAGGATATTATGAAAAAAATCTTGGTAGCTGCTATCGCATTGACAGCACTGCTCGCAGGATGTAAAAAGGCACCTGCAAAGAAAACATTGAATGTTTGGGCATTCACAGACGAAGTTCCAAACATGGTTCAGAAGTACATTGATACTCATCCAGATTGTGGTTTCGACATGAAAGCAACAATCATCGCTACTACAGACGGTGCATACCAGCCAGCTTTGGATCAGGCTCTTGCTTCTTCAAAAGATGTTCCTGATCTTTACGTTGCTGAAGGTGCTTTCATCCTGAAATACTCTCAGGGAGATGCAAAAGACTACGCTGCTTCTTACAAAGAACTCGGAATCGATGTAGACAAAATGCTCAAAGCATCTAACATTGCACAGTACACAGTTGATATCGGTACACGTGATGGAAAAGACCTCGTAGCTCTTGGATATCAGGCAACTGGTGGTGCTTTCATCTATCGTCGTTCTATTGCAAAAGCAACTTGGGGAACAGATGATCCTGCAGTTGTAAAAGCAAAGATTGGTGGTGGTTCAGGAAGCCTCGATGCATTCTGGAAAGCAGCAGCTGACCTTAAAGCAAAAGGATACAAAATCTGTTCTGGTGACGGTGACCTCTGGCACGCTGTAGAAAA
>JABUUX010000324.1 GCA_021442965.1 Treponema sp. | reverse complement strand
TATAGAAAATACACTTGAAAAACCCTTATCGGTATCTTATAATGAAAAAAGTAAATACACAAAAACGGAGCGTTTAACGATGCAGAAAAAAATATACGTTGTCGGAATGTTTGACCCTGACACTGCCTCTAAAGTACAGGCTGCGGCCCAAGGAGTTGCCGGAGTAACTAACGCGGTAGCAAATGTTGATAAATCACAGGTACTTGTAGATTTTGACGAAGGTACCGCCGGTATTGAGGATGCAATTAACGCTGCAATCTCGGGAGCAGGAGTTGAAGTTCTGGGCTAAAGCCTGAACAGCGAAAAACCTTTGGCCGCAGGTTAATTAAGCGGCCATATTTAATAATATTTATTTAAAAATATAAAACTGATGACTACGACAAAAAAAATAATCACTTTGTGTATGTGCCTGTTTCTGATTTCGGGAAGCTTTGCAAAGGCCAAAACAAAGACTGCCAAAGAAAATACCACACCAACCGCACCTGCACCAAAAGTGTTTAGTGGAGACCCGGACAGTGTAAAGACTGAATGGTTCATATATAAACGAAATGTAAAAACTGTTTTTGCAGGACCATTTGAAACTCTGGAAGACGCTCTTGATTATTGGCAGAAATCAAACCTTAAGAGCAAAAACAAATATTTTTTAGGAAAGAATGGTATTATCCACACTGACGATCCTGAAACATATTACGAAAAAGAATGGACAGCTCAAGTCACTAAACGGGAAGAAATTCTAAAAGCTGAAGAAGAAGAAAGAATTGCTAAAGAAAAGGCAGAAGCCGAAGCAAAAGCCTTGGAAGAAGCAAGAATTGCTAAAGAAAAAGCTGAAGAAGAAGCAAGATTACTTGAAGAAGCTAGAATTGCACAGGAAAAAGCTGAAGAAGAAGCAAGATTACTTGAAGAAGCTAGAATTGCAGAAGAAAAAGCAAAGGCAGAAGCCGAGGCGGCAGAAAAAGCAGCACAAGAAGCACTGGCACTTGCCAGTAAACCAATTTATAAATGGTATATTTTTGAAGACAGGGTTGTTTTGGTGGGACCTTTTAAAACTGCCCGACAATGTCTTATAGCATGGCTTGAAAAAGATTACAGAAAAAATACCTATTTTCAGTTTGGTTGTTCTACAAAAGATATGAAATTGGGAGAGGGTTTTGTAAACGACGGTTCAGGAGTCCTTTTTACATCAGATCCGCTTTCTTTCTTTGAAGATGATATAGAATTATTTAAAGTAGAGATTTCAGAATATCAGGGAATAGATATTTCAAAACATCTGATTACAAAAGGTTACGGTCCTGAGCAGTATCGGGAAGAACAAATTGAACCGGAAATAGTATATCCTGTTTTTGCGCCAAGTATTCTTTCAAAATATCCTGAGCTTACAATAAAAGAACCTGGGAAAGAAAGTTTTAAACCTTCAGAAGTTCCTGAGATTGCAGAAGTAAATCCAGCGGATCAAGAATCTGAACTTCCAGTTTTGGAAGAACCTTTAGAACCGGAAGGAAAAGTAGAAATTGCAGAAGAAGTTTTGGAAAGTGCACCGGATTTAGATACAAAATCTGAAGTTGCAGAAAGTTCTGAACCTGTTATTGAAGAATCAAAAGAAGAACTTGCAAAAATTTCAGAGCCTGAAGTTGAAGAAACAAAAAACATAATTACTGAAACTGCAGAACGCGAAATAAAAGAAATATCCGAACCCGTTATTGAAGAAAAAGAAATTATTGAAGAGCCAAAAGAAGAACTTGCGAAAATTCAGGAATCTGTAATTGAAGAGCCCAAAGAAGAACTTGCAAAGATTTCAGAACCTGAAATTGAAAAAACAAAAAACGTAATTACTGAAACTGCAGTACGCGAAATAAAAGAAATATCCGAACCCGTTATTGAAGAAAAAGAAATT
>JABUUX010000011.1 GCA_021442965.1 Treponema sp. | reverse complement strand
ATTACAGAAAAAATTTCTGCTAAGCGGAATGGCTTATGAATCATATAAAATCTTCCCTGACTTTTTAAAAGTTCAGAAGCAGACTTTACCACATCTTCAAGATTACACAAAACTTCATGGCGGGCAATTGTTTTTTCATCATTTCCATTTCCCTCCCCGTGATTAATAATCATATAAGGCGGATTTGAAAGGACTGAATCATAAGTATTTTTCAAAAAAATTTTTGAAACTTTTTTTATATCCCCTTCTACGATATTTATACGATCCTGTAAATCATTTAATTTTACAGATCGAACTGCCATATCACAGGATTCACTCTGAATTTCAAGGGCATCAAAATGCGAATTTTTTGTTTTAAAAGAAAGCAGAATGGGAATAATGCCGGTCCCTGTTCCAAGGTCGCACACTTTTTCCCCTTCACGAATTTTTGCAAAATCTGAAAGGAGAACAGCATCAATCCCAAAACAAAACCGTTTTTCTTCCTGAATAACACGAAACCCTGAAGTTTTTAATATGTCAATTCTTTCGGATTCTTTAATTTCTACCAAAGTTCCAGAAGGACTTTTTTCACTTTTATTCAAACTTATTTCTCCAGGGATTTAAAATCTTTTTTATAAATCACAATAAAACATACGACAAGAACCGCCCATGTTACAAACCAGGAAACAGGATATGTTGCAAGAAGACTATTCATATTGTGAAGTTTTTCCACAAAACGGAAACCTGTAAAAATCCAGAGAAGCCTTAATCCGCACGCTCCAAAAATAGTTACAATCATAGGTAAAAGTGAATGC
This sequence comes from Treponema sp., assembly GCA_021442965.1. Next base: position 1,105 of record JABUUX010000011.1, on the reverse strand, counting down.
CCTATTCCACGGATAAGATTTGCCATACAGTCCATCATCCCGCAAAGACAATACAAAGTACAAACCATGCGGATACGGATTACACCTTCAGAAATAACTTCCGGACTTTTTGTATAAAGACTTAAAAGCGTTGGTGCAAAAAGAACTGCAAGATTTCCTAAAACAAGCCCTTCCACTGTGACCAAAAGCTGGCTTACCCATGGAAGTTTTTTTATTCTTTCTGATTTTCCAGCCCCCAGATTTTGTCCCGCAAAAGTCATGGTTCCCTGACTAAGCCCGTTCATGGAAGTCCAAACAAATCCTTCTATATTCGAACCTGCAGAATTTCCTGCAATTACAACAGGACCAAAGGAATTTACAGAGCTTTGAATAATCACATTTGAGAAACTGAATAGAATCCCCTGCACTCCCGCAGGAACACCAATCCTGACAATCCGTGCAAGAACAGTTTTATTGATTTTCAATTCTTTAGGATTCAAATGAAAATCATCTTTTTCGTTCAATAAAATTATTATAACAACAGATGCTGCAAAAACCTGAGAAATAACTGTAGCAAGAGCAACACCTGCAACATCCATTTTAAAAACGATAACGAAAAAAAGATTCAGAATAACGTTTATAACTCCTGCAATCAAAAGAATTACAAGCGGTCTCTTTGTGTCGCCTTTTGCACGTAAAAGTGCACTTCCAAAGTTATAAACCATACTTGCTGTAATACCTGCAAAATATATTTTCAGATAAAGAGATGCCAGTGGCAGAACTTCTTTTGGAGAGCCCATCAAAAGAAGGATACGCCTTGCCCCGAAAACTCCCACAACAGTAAGAAAAAGCCCCGAAATAAGACTAAGAAGAAGAGATGTATGAACAGCATCGTGAATATGATTTGAGTCTTTTGCGCCAAAATAATTTGCGGCCACAACTGTAGTTCCGGTGGCAAGGCCCGTAAATAAATTAACCAGAAGATTTATAAGACTTGAAGTAGAACCTACCGCCGCAAGGGAATTATCACCTGCAAAGCGTCCTACAACTACAATATCCGCGGCATTAAAGAGAAGCTGAAGTATACTTGAAAGAATGAGAGGGACCGAAAAAGCCACAAGTTTTG
>JABUUX010000431.1 GCA_021442965.1 Treponema sp. | reverse complement strand
GTTTGCCTTTAAGATCAACATCTTTTACTGTCTTGATCATTTTTTCTACCTCTTTTTATAAAATATTTTGGGCGTTTCGGAAAATCGCTTCACTTCGTTCCGCTCTTTTCCGCCGGGCTATTCGTGGTTCCGCGGTCTAACGCCGCTTCATTCTGCACTGTAAGAACTTTGCCCAAACGGTGATTGAGCTTGTCCTCACGGTGATTGAGCTTGTCCTCACGGTGATTGAGCTTGTCGAAATCACCTAAGACTACGGTAGTTTCGATGAACTCAACCCCCGTAGTAACCTTGGTTTTGCCTGTCGAAATCACAAATGCAATTCCTCCACTCCATCAGTGCAGAACGCTCCGCGCCACTACTATCCCTAACGCTTTATTTACTATTAATTACATTTTAATAAAAAACGTGAATATTTTAAAGCCGATACAATCACAGTATATAATCACCGTTCTCTATTAGTTAAAACTTCAACCCCTTTAACATCTTTGAAGCCCCACCCATTTTTTCTGTATCAACACCGGCATTTTTAAGTGCATCCTTTGCTGCACTTGTAGCTTTATTTGAAAGCTGGTCTGTAAGTTCTTTTTTCTTAGCTTCAAGTTGTTTTGTCAGATTATCCAGACTCGATTTTTCACCATTAATCAGATCAGAAATTTTCACAAACTCAGAAATAGAATCTGTTGCGATTCCAGTATTTTCTGTAAGCATTGCCAGGGCTTTGTTCATAGCGTCATCAGCAATTACAGAAAGTTCACTGGTCATTGCTTTTACAACTGGTGTAACAAGCTGGCGACCAAGTTCATCCATATTCTTTATTTCTACATAAAAACTTTCTGTTTCAGCTTTATAACCTATTTCAAAACCAAGGGTTAGTTTCTTTATGCCTGCCAATGAATTCTTATAAATACGGTTTACCATTTCAGGTTCAAAATCCATTCCAGTCATTTCACTTACATTCATATCAAGAATTCCGCCTACAGAAAAACTACCGTTTTCATCTGCTGTAAGAATTGCAGTAATGTCAGATTTTGATTTTAAATTGAATACTTTTGCATCTGCATTAATATCATAACCACCACCGTTATAACTTGCAGTAACTAAAGGGTCATTTGAATTTGCTCTTGCATCAATAATTACTTTTGCGTTGTTAGGATGTTCCAAAATCTTAAAGTCTGCAGCAATTTTTGTATTCTTACCAATCATATTCTGGTCAGAGGTAATATTTTCTGCTGTTCCCTTAAACAAAAGATTCTCTGTTCCATATTCATATCCGGAAGCAACAACATTTTCAATCAAAAGTTTTGGAACACGGTCCGCTTTGTAATAAATATCAACACCCTCAGAACGCTTCAGTCTTTCTTCACGAGCTTTTTTCTTAGCTTTATCAGCTTCTTTCTTCTCTTTTTTTGCCTGTTTTTTTGCTTCATCTTCTGGAGTAGTTTCCTTATTCCCTATTGATGAAACAGCCATATCCATAGCTTTACTTACATACGGATAATATTTTCCTGTATATTCATAAAGCATAGACTGAACACCGTCATTCATTACATCCTTAATGCCGTCTGCACTGAACAAAGTTTTCATTTCATTAACTTTATTCTGCACTAAAACAGAATCAGATTTTACAGCCTGTTCTATTTGAACAGCATAACTCTGAACTTTATTTACATCAGCCTTCAAGTCTTCAGCAGTTTCAGCCACAGTCTTTGAAAGATTCTGTGCTTCTGTCGTTGTCTTAGTGATAGTAGAAATAGCCTCTTCAATTTTCTTAGGATCAGTAACTTTAGACCAGTCAGTATTCATTACAGTCTGAACAGAAGCCGTTACAGAATCTACAGAATTTTTAAGCTTTTCCGGAGTGCCCTGCCATTTTTTAACTTCTGAATCTACATCCTTGTATATC
>JABUUX010000218.1 GCA_021442965.1 Treponema sp. | reverse complement strand
CGTCCAGAAAAAATAAGAGTAATGATATTTTTGTTTAGTTTTGCAACTTCTCGTAAAAGCTCCATCTGTTCTTCTGGGATTACAAGGCGTGAACGGCTGGCGGCTTCTCCTGTCATCTGCTGGTGTTCCCCAAGGCACATTACGACAGTATCTGCTTTTTTAGCAGCTTTTAGTGCTTCTTTTAGCAGCTTTTGTTTTTGGGAAGGGTTGTAAACAAACTGAACTCCATTCTTAAGTTTAAAGTTATGACCTAAAATTTGTGAACCTTCGGCAAATATAAAATCCGGGGCAGTTTCTGATTCGGAAAGATTTTGTATTCCTTCTTCTATGCTGACCATTTTTAAAGGGTCTGACGGGAATGACCATGAGCCAAATACTTCGTGACTTTGTGCAAAAGGTCCTATAAAAGCAACTTTTTGTTTCTTTGATGAATCCAGTGGAAGGATTTTATTTTCATTTTTAAGAAGAACAAAAGTTTCGGCCGCTGCCTGACGGGCAAGAGCTCTGTGTTCATTACAAAGACAAAGTTTTTCCTGTTCGTTCTGATCAGCATCTTTATAAGGATTTTCAAAAAGTCCCAGTTCATTTTTTAGAACAAGGATTCGCCATACACATTCGTCAACAAGACTTTCTGAAATTTTTCCGCTTTCAATAAGTGGTTTAAGGTTTCTTATGTAAGAAAGAGACATCATATCAATGTCTACACCTGCGTTGATTGAAAGCAGTGCGGATTCTTCTTCGTCCTTTGCAATGCTGTGTGGAACAAGTTCTTTAAGGGCACCGTAGTCAGAAATGAGTACTCCGTCAAATCCCCATTCTTTTCTGAGTATATCACGCATGAGCCATTTGTTTGCAGTAGATGGAACCTGATTTAAAGTATTGAAAGAAGTCATAATCAGTTTTGCATTTGCATCAAGTGCTTCTTTGTAAGCCGGAAGATAACTTTGGCGCAGTGTTCGTTCTGAAAGTTCAACTGTGTCATAATCTCGTCCGGCTTCAGCTCCACCGTAAGCGGCAAAATGTTTTACACAAGCAGCCAGCTGACCTTTATCTTTTATATTTTTGCCCTGATATCCACGAACCATTGCTGCGTTCATTTTTCCGTTAAGGTAAGGGTCTTCTCCTGTGCTTTCCATTACACGTCCCCAGCGGGCATCACGGCAAAGGTCGCACATTGGAGAGAATGCAACATGTACTCCGGCAGCGGCACCTTCTTTTGCAGCAACAGCGGCACATTTTTCTGAAAGCTCAGGATTAAAGGAAGCTCCTTGAGCCAGAGGAACCGGGAAAATTGTTTCATATCCGTTAATTATATCCAGCATAAAAATAAGAGGGATGTGGTGAGGCTGTTTTTCCATCATTCTGGTTTGAAGTCGTTTTAGTTTATCAGCACCGCTTATGCTTAGAATGGAGCCTGCTCTAAGAAGTTCTTCTGAAGTGGCAGTAAAATAATCCAGTCCTCCAGTTGTAAGCGCATCATCATCTCCGTAAAAAAGTCCTGATACTTGAAGCATCTGTCCGATTTTTTCGTCCAGGCTCATATCATTAAGCAGGGTTTTAAGTTTTTCTTCGTTCATAAAATCTCCTATGAAAAATTATTTTAAATTAATCACAAATAGTCCGACAAGGCATATTACCATGCCAACGATTTTATTCCATGTAAGTGATTCTCCGAATGCAAATACTCCCACAAACAAAAGTGCAACGGCCAAAAATGCGTTCTGAACGATTGACGCCGTGCTGATTTTCCAGCCTGCTTTGTAAGTATAGATGTTTCCCGCTTCAAGTCCGATGATTACAAGACCGAGCACAAAAGGCGCCCAGTTTGTCTTGGAATATTCTGAAAGAAGGTGTGCTTTTGGAGTGAGGATTTTGAATAAAATGAAACTTGCAACTCCACCCACAAGATAAGT
>JABUUX010000445.1 GCA_021442965.1 Treponema sp. | reverse complement strand
ATTGCTCCTTTTTATTCTGATAAATATTCAAAAATCGGTTTTCAGGTAAGTGAACTTTTTGGTGATGAAGATGCTCTTAAAGCTCATATTAAAAAGGTTGCTGAAATCAAAAATGCTATGCTCGTAAACCTTTATCACAAAGATCCAATTAATGAGGCAGAACTTTTTGAAACTCTTATGACATATAAAAAGATGGTAGAGCCTTATGTATGCGATACATCTTCTTTCCTTTGGGAAGCTCTTCAGAATAATAAGACTGTTCTTCTGGAAGGCCAGCTTGGAACAATGAAGGATACAGATCACGGAATCTATCCAATGGTAACATCATCTTCAACACTTGCCGCATACGGTGCAATCGGGGCTGGTGTTCCTCCATATGAAATAAAGAAAATTGTTGCTGTTTCAAAAGCTTATTCTTCCGCAGTTGGAGCCGGAGCCTTTGTTTCTGAAATTTTTGGTGATGAAGCTGACGAACTCCGCCGCCGCGGTGGAGACGGAGGCGAATACGGTGCTACAACAGGTCGTCCTCGCCGAATGGGATGGTATGACTGTGTTGCTTCAAAATACGGCTGCCGTCTTCAGAGTGCAACTGATGTTGCTCTTACAGTACTTGATGTACTCGGTTACCTTGATGAAATCCCTGTTTGCGTTGGATATGAACTTGACGGAAAAGTTACAACTGATTTCCCTGTTACAAGCAAACTTGATAAATGTAAACCAGTGCTTGAAAAACTTCCAGGTTGGAAATGCGATATCCGCGGAATAAAAAAATATGAAGATCTTCCTGAAAACTGCCGTAACTACATTGAATTCATTGAAAAACACATCGGTTTCCCGATTACAATGATTTCTAACGGTCCGGCTCGTGAAGATATTATTTACAGATAAACTGTAGAATAAAGATTTGTTTAAGTCTGATTCCATCTTGAAAAAAAGGGTGGAATCAGATAGACTTTTAAAATAAATTTTTATCCAAGCAATTATTGGATCCGCTTTGGCTGATCCCTCTATTTATACATAGAGCACCTCCGTTGGGGGTGTAAAAAAAAAGCACTTTTGGATTTTTAATTCAAATGCCTTTTTTTTAGGAGAAATCATGGCTTACTTTTTTGAAGAACCATCCCACACATTTGACGAATACCTTTTGGTACCAGGCTTTACATCTGCCGACTGCATTCCGGCAAATGTATCACTAAAGACACCTGTTGTTAAATACAACAAATTAAAAGGGGAAGAATGTCCTCTTACAATGAATATTCCTATGACTTCCGCAATTATGCAGTCGGTTTCAAATGATACACTTGCTGTTGCACTTGCTAAAGAAGGTGGAATAAGTTTTATTTACGGGTCTCAGACTATTGAAGATCAGGCTGCTATGGTTGCCCGTGTAAAAGCTTATAAAGCAGGATTTGTTTCTTCTGATACAAATATCCGCCCGGATGCTACATTAAAAGAACTTGTTGCTAAGATTGAAGCAACTGGCCATTCTACTGTAGCTGTAACAGAGAACGGAGAAGCAGACGGAAAACTTTTGGGAATTATTACTGAAAGAGATTTCCGTATCGGTCATGTTGCAGAAGATGCAAAAGTTTCTGAATATATGACAGCTCTTAAAGATCTTATTCTTGCAAAACAGGGAATAAGCCTTGAAGAAGCTAATGATTTAATTTGGACAAAAAAAATCAATCAGCTTCCAATTATTGATGAAAAAGGATGTCTTGTAGCTTTTGTTTTCCGTAAAGATGCAGCTGCCCACACAGAAAATCCTTTGGAACTTTTGGATGATAAAAAGCGTTATATTGTTGGAGCCGGTATCAACACCCGCGATTACATGGAACGTGTTCCAAAACTTCTGGAAGCAGGGGCTGATGTTCTTTGTCTTGATTCATCAGAAGGATTTACAGAATGGCAGAG
>JABUUX010000268.1 GCA_021442965.1 Treponema sp. | reverse complement strand
TTCAGAATATCGTAATTCCTAAATTCATAATTGATGAAGTTGTTATTATGATTAATTTAATGAGGAACGGTGAAGTTCTTAGTATAGATGGTGAACTCCATGAGCATCTTGTAAAGGCAGTTTTTTTTGTAGTAATAACGCTGATTATAAATTTTATAAGGAATCTTTCAAATTCAGCTCTGGAACATTACAAAGGATTTATAAAAGAATTTTTTAATGAATATTGCCGCCTGCAAATTTCTTCAAAATCACTTTCGATGGATTTTGAAGAAACTGAAAATCCTGAAACGTTGAATAAACTTTCTCAAGCTCAGGATGGAATAGACTGGTATTCAGAAGGCGTAATGGGAATTATGGAATCCTGTTATAAAGTTCTGTCCAGTATAGTGTCATGTTTTGCTATAACCGGAATCATCATCTGGAAGTGTCCTGTTCTGCTTCCTCTTCAGATTATTGCGGTTTTTTTGAGCGCTTTAATTAATGGGAAGGCAAATAAAATTGAAATCAGTTATTTTGACAGAATGGCAAAAATGAACCGAATTTTCGGATATTTTTTTTGGAGTTTTTCAAGTCCGCAATACGGAAAAGATATCCGTCTTTATAATTCTGAAAAACTTATGACAAACAGAGCCGACAGCTTTAATAGTGAGATTACAGGTATGTTCAGAGAACGGTCAATTGCTCAAAGACGATGGTGGTATCTAAGTACAAGTCTGGGAGTTGTCCGCAATATTCTTACAAATGCATATATCTGCTGGAAGGCTGTAAAAAATCCGCTTTTATTTTCTATAGGTGATATTTCCATGATGCTCGGAGCTTTTGGGAATTTTTATAATCTGGTTTGGGAAACTATCTGGTCCAGTCAGGAAATTAACCGCAAATGTCATTATTTTAACCGCTATCTGGAGTTCCTGGATTTACCCGAAACTAAGAAAAAGGGGAATCTTCCAGTTCAGAATAAGAAGCACACAGTTGAATTTAAAAATGTATATTTCAAATATCCACGTGCCGAAAATTTTGTTCTAGAAAATGTGAATATTAAAATCAAAGAGGGGGAACATCTTTCTGTTGTGGGATTGAATGGAGCGGGAAAAACAACTTTTATAAAACTCCTCTGTCGTCTTTACGATGTTACAAGCGGGCAGATTTTAATAGACGGAATAAACATTAAAGAATATGACGAAGATGAATATAAAAAAATCTTTTCTGTTGTGTTTCAGGATTTTAAAATATTTGCCTTCAGCATTAAAGAAAATATAGCCCTTGCTCAAAGTAAGAATGCGGAAGAAAAAGAACTTGAAAAAATTTTGTGTCAAACAGGTCTTTATGATGATGTAGAAAAACTCCCTTTAAAAATGAATACTTCACTTTCAAAACAGTATGAAAAAGGAGGAATTGAATTCAGTGGCGGTCAGCAGCAGAAAACCGCTATAAGCCGTGCTCTTTACAGAAACAGTTCTGTAGTAATTCTTGATGAACCTACGGCAGCACTGGATCCTGTAGCAGAGTATGAAATATACAGACAGTTCAATTCCCTGGTGGGAGGAAAAACTGCAGTGTACATTTCGCACCGACTCAGTTCCTGCAAATTTTGCGACAGGATTGCGGTTTTTAGTGAAGGTACCATAAAAGAGTATGGCACTCATGAAGAACTTGTAAAAAGACAAAACGGGTTGTACGCCAGAATGTTTAGTGAACAGGCCCGTTATTATGTTGATAATGGAAAGAAATAGTAATTCAGTTTATAATTTGTAATATGAAACTTAAAAAAATACTTTTTGCATTTGGAGTAGTGCTCCTTTTATCTTCCTGTCAGACTGTGCGAAATTTTGAATCACAAACAAGTCCTGTTTATGTAACTAATACAAAAAAAATATTTATTCTTCCACCATCTTGTATTGAAGAACCTTTAGATAC
>JABUUX010000375.1 GCA_021442965.1 Treponema sp. | reverse complement strand
AAGAACATATTAAGTGTTTCTTCAATTTCTGTTGGTGAAAAAATCATGATTACTTATATCTCCAAAAAGCAAATTTATTTGATTATAAAGTAAATAATATTTAAAAGTCTATTCAACTATAATTTTGAACATAGGGTCATCGTTCGGGTGTAGTTCCAAAATATGTTTTTCGCAAGGCAATTTTTCTGAAGGATCATGCGTTACATGAAGCATTGTTGAAGTTCCGTTTTGCCCGATGATTTCAAGAAGGTGAAGAATTTTATCACGGTAATTTTCATCCAAGCCGTGGCAGGGTTCGTCCAGAATAAGGATTTGTGGACATTTGACTGCAGAACGAAGGATGAGGATGGCACGCTGTTCTCCGTAACTTAAAGAGCCGAAAGTTTCTTGTTCACGACCGGCAAAGCCCCCTAGTTTTAGCCATTTTAGCGCAGCGGAAGTTTCCATATCAGAGGCGGCACCATAAAGACCGATAGAATCCCGAAAGCCCGAAACAATTACATCGCGAAGATTTGTGTTTCCTACCATTCGGTATTCAACATGCATTCTATAAGACACAATGCCCATCATTTCTTTAATTTCCCAAATGCTTTCACCTGTTCCACGTTTACGCCCAAAGAGCCAGACGTCGTTTGAATAAACCTGACCGTTGTCACCGGTAATAAGTTCCAGAAATGTGGTTTTTCCGGAACCGTTTGGACCGCGGATAAGCCAGTGCTGATTTTTTTTAAGATTCCAGTTTAAGTTTTTTAGAACATGATGATCGCCCCAGCTGACATTTACATTATTCATTTGTACAAGAATTTCGTCTTTTGATGAATTGTTTGTATTTTGTTCTGAAGTTTTATTTTCATTTTGAAGAACAGCTGTATCTTTGAAAGTTTCTGAAAGGGATTCTTCAAAAGATTTTTTAATTTCTTCGGATTTAGAAGATTTTTCGGAATTTCTTTTTTCTAGTAGTTTTTCGTATTCTTTACGAGCACCGGAAAAAGAAATTTCTTTATTGGTAAATTCCAGAACATGAGTGATGCTGTCAGGAATTTCATGCCAGCGTTCCATACCAAGAATGATAGATGGATTTGATTCTTCCTTACGAACGTTAGTTTGTTTCTTTACCGCTTCTGTAAAAAAATCTAAAAGGATTTTTCTGCTTTCTGCATCTAGGCCGGCAAATGGGTCAGATAGAATCAGAAGTTTTTTTCCGCTGATAAGACCACGGGCAAGAAGGGTTCGTCGGATTTCTCCGGTTGACATGTATTTGAGTCCACGGTCCAATATATTTTTAATGCCGCAAAGTTCAACTGCAGGATTGGAATCTATTTGAAATACTTCAGGTGGAAGAGGATGGTTTTTTTTGATGGTAATACCGGGCAGACTTTCTGCAATGAATACTCTTCCAGTGCGACCAATATCAACACCGCCTTCAACGTAATCGCTTTCATCATTTTCCCGCTCTTCCTGAATAAGACGGGCAGCGCGTTCCAAAGAAACAAGCTCAACAGAATTATGAAAAATATTATGGAACTGAGAATTTTGTGTTGCACTATTCCCGTTTGGAACAAATCTCATACCGGCAGAAGAAGAAAGGGCATTTACAAAATCTGCTTTACCGCCTCCGTTTGGACCGATAACAAGCCACGCTTCACCAGGATTCATTTCCCATGAAATGGATGGTACGACGGTTCCAGCCGTATTTTCTATACGGCAGTTTGAGATTTTTATTAAAGACATTTTTCCTCCGGAATGGGGATATTATACTTTTTTAGAGAAAGGATTACAAATAGAGGGTCTGTAAGTGGTGATTGAGCTGAAGCTGGTTTCGACAAGCTCAACCAGCGCGGGGAGTAAGCTCAACCACCAGCGCGGGAAGAAATTCAACCAGCGAGTGAAGTGCGGTCATTGAGCTAGTCGAAATGACTGGAAACAAGGTGGT
>JABUUX010000190.1 GCA_021442965.1 Treponema sp. | reverse complement strand
GACAAACGCATTAAAGAACTTGAAAAACAGCTGAAAGAAACCCAGAAAGAATTGAACCGCAAAACAGATGCCCTTGCAGAACTTGCGGCAATTTATACGCTAAAAAAAAAGCTTGCCTCGAATCACGGGATTACGGACGAGGACGAATGATGAGTTCCGGGGACAAACAGGATATTCTTGATTTCATAGATTTCTATGTTGTCCTCGGAATTGTCCAGCAGAAAACGCTTTGTAAATATCTTGGAATCTCAGTAAGAACAATCCAGCGCTGGCGAAAAAACGGAACTACAGATAAACGGAAAGGTTCAGAAAGAAAGATTCCAAGAAAATTGTCTCCTGAAGAACGTTTGAAAATCTATCAGGAACTGTGCAGTGCTGAATACAAGGATATGAATCCTCATGAGATTTATAATTCTTTACTGGATAAAGGAATATACCTGGCAAGTTCCCGAACGTTTTACAGAATTCTTCATGAATATAAGTCTATTTATCACCGCACAGAAGACAGAAAAGGAAATTCAAAATATAAACCGGACGAACTCAAAGCGACAGCACCGAATCAGGTCTGGATGTGGGATATTACATGGCTCAAAACTGATGTACGCGGGATTTATTATTACGCTTACGTAATTGAAGATTTATATGACAGATCAATCGTCGGCTGGATGATATTCGATAATGAGTCTGATGCTCATGCTGCCGAGCTTTTTGAAGCAACCTGCATAAAAGAAAACTGCCATCCGGATTATGTTCATTCTGATAACGGTGAACCGATGAAAGGAATTACACTTTGTGCTTTTTATTATCGGTTGGGAATTATTCCAAGTTTTTCCCGTCCAAGAGTCAGTGATGATAATCCTTATATTGAATCATTTTTCAAGACAACTAAATATAAAGCTGGTTATCCAAAATGTTTTCATTCACTTAAAGAATCGAGAGACTGGTTTTCAAACTTTATTGACTGGTATAACAACGAACACAGACATTCAAGTTTACAGTATGTAACACCAATGGAAAAACGCAAGGGAAAACATTTTGCAATTTTTAAAAATAGAAATTCCGTTCTTGAAAAAGCAAAAGCTGAACATCCTGAACGTTGGGGGTCAAGAGCCGCAAAACAATATGTGGTAAAAACTGTGGAAATTTTGAATCCGCATGAAAGAAAAATCGCGTAAATATGTTATAATTTATGCGACAACTTTATTGACATTTTCCGTTTCTTTACTGGTTATAAAAAATGAATTCATCGAAATTTCTTTGTATTCGATAATTCTCATTAATGAAAAACTTCCAATCTGTTTGGATCAGACCGAAAGCCTTTCTGAAAAGTACAAAGATTCTCTTATTTTTGTTTTAATCCCTTTACCATTTTATCAAAGTCTGAATTAATTTTCTGAGTTTTGTTGAAAATATCGTATTCAGCAAATGCTTTCCTTTAGGATATTTGTGGCCCAGATTCTGAATTGGGTAGCTTTTGAAGAATTAACTCGGTAACCAACTGAAATGATAGCGTCAAGGTTATAGAAATCAACTTTTCGTTTTATATCTCTGTTCCCTTCATTTTGAACTATTTCCAAATTGTTTCATCTTTTAATACAGCATTTATTTTTACATCTGCTTCTGAAGTAAAGTAAACAAGAAAGTTTATTTGTTTTGCAAGTTCTTTTGAATTATTCATAACAGTCCCTTTATTATACTGTCATTTTGAGTAATAGTCCTTATAGAATTCCAAATTTCTGGGGAATCCTCTAAACATCCTCTTCGGAAAGATTCAATTCCCCAAGTTCAAGTTTTGCAATTCTCTTGTCTTTTATAATCTGACTTTCTAATATATTTTTAAATCTGCAAAAAAAAACTTCTTCCGAAGAAGAAGTTTTTATCTTTAGCGGGGGCAGGACTTGAACCTGCGGCCTCCAGGTTATGAGCCTGGCGAGCTGCCAAC
>JABUUX010000436.1 GCA_021442965.1 Treponema sp. | reverse complement strand
GCAATTCGGGGGCAATGATATTCAACAAAGTTTCAGAAAAAAGTTCCAGGTTTCGTTCAGTGCCGACTTTCGTGGCAGTATAAAAGACTGTGTTTTTATTTTTTGAAAACTCCTGAAGCAAATATGATTTTCCAATTCGTCTTCGACCATACATTACACACATACCGAATTCCGATTTTTTAAAGAAGTTTTCCAAAGATTCCAGTTCTTTTTCTCGTCCTAAAAACATAAATCACCCTGTTTGATTAAAATTATTTTTACTAAAACTGATTTTAATAAAGTCTGTTTTTATTATATAATATTTGCACAGGGAATCAAGCTGTTTCTTTAAAGTTGCGTCCAACCGTTAAAACTTAAACTTCGCCTCAAATTCCAAAATCCTGTCACCTTCTCGCATGGTACGGCGTGTTGCCATGTTCGGAGTTTTTTTTTCAGGCAATGTTGTTCAATTATGCTCAGACTGTTTATTTCAATATGCCAGAAAATTCTTATGCCTTACCTATAAAAAATTTCAACTATTCTGTAACAAAAACTTTAGGAACAAACTGGCTGACACCTGCGGTATAAAATGCATCGGAAATGACAGGGGGATTCTTACAATAAAAGATTCCACAATCAACGGATTTGTATACTGCATTTATTCTGACAGTTCCTACATCGAAGATATCCAGAATTCATACTTGTCGTGCTGCCGTTACGGATTGTATGTAAAATATTCATCTGATTTTTCTTTGTGCAATGTTCACTTCTTCCAGTCGGATTGAATATTAACTATATAGTGAAATAAAAACGTACATTGACTTTCCTTAAAAACGTACATACAATACATACATATGAAACCACTAACTTTATATGTATCTGATTCAACATACACATCTTTTCAACTGGCAGCAGGTCGCAAAAACACAAAAGCGGCTGTTCTCATTCGTGAAGCGATGGATTATTACCTCCAAGAAAAACTTTCCCAAAAATCCTCCCTCTCTGAATGGAAACCTTTGGATTTAGGGAAAGTAAAAAACGATTGGGCAGACGGTTCTTTCCGTGAAGAAATGCTTGATGAAAGGTGCGGTTTATGATTGGAATTGATACCTGCTTTCTTGTCGATCTGGATGTTGCATCATCCCCGCGTCACAAAGGAGCCGTAAAGCTTTTTGAAAAATGGATGGCTACCAAAAAAGAAATCTGCATTTTTTATAACGTCTTTTTGGAATACCAGCATATCGTGACTGACCAGCACCGTTTTGAAAATCCGCTTTCAATGGAACAGGCAATCGAACGCACCTGGTTTTGGAGCGAACAGGAAAGGATAAAAGTAATTTACCCGGACGATGATTCTTACAAACGTGCTCAAATCTGGCTGAACCAGCACCACCTCGGACGCAAAAGACTGATTGACACCCATATGGCAGCCTGTTATGCGGAAAACGGCGTAGATATTATCTGGACTGCAAATCCACATGACTTTGAGGTGTTTGAAGTATTTGATGTGGTGGATTACACAGAAAATTGCAGTAATCCATCTTGTTGATTTTGAGACAGACGGTAGAATTTCTGAAAGTAAGGCATTCTGTTTTAACGATATAACGATTATTTTAATTGACAAAACTTTCGGGGGGGGATATAGGATAAATATTTTTTCTACAATACTGGTATGAGTATTGTGAACAATGATGACTGGCGGAAAAAAGTAAAATCAAATTATCAAGGGGAAAATAATTGATCATTACAATAAATATGAAAATGCTCCTGTAGCTGTTGAATATTCAGATCCGGCAATAATCGAAACATTATGTTCATATTTGAGTTCTGGAAGGGCAGAAAGCTTGAAAGAAGCCATAAATGTTTATGAAGATGAATGTCATAAAGCTCAAATGATAAATGAAATGAAACAGATGAAAGCGGCAGCACAACAAGCGGCAAGTGCAGCAACTTTGACAGCCATTAA
>JABUUX010000278.1 GCA_021442965.1 Treponema sp. | reverse complement strand
TCCGGCAGCCAATACACAAGCACAAGTTATAAAAAACTCATGGGCAGGCTGCGTTTTATCCAGAGCATGAGTGATGTTGGAAAATGTTATGACAACAGCAGAATGGAAAGTTTTTTCGCAACGCTGAAAAAAGAAAAGATTTACAAAATGGACACAACAAAAATGTCCGTTGAAGAAGTAAAGAAAATTGTCTGGAGATATATCTTCGGATATTACAACACTGTAAGAATCAGCACTGTAAACGGAGGACTTCCTCCTCAAAAATACAGACTGATGAAAACAACAGCCTGTCAGGCTGCATAAAATTTATAGAATTTAGGGTAAGTAGGTACTGCACTTTTCTTGACTATTTCATTCAGATGTTTTACCTCACAAGATACTTATAAAAGAATTAGAAATTAATTGTCCTATACCAATTTTAAAATCAGACAGCATAGATAATATTATATTTGCATTTGTTGACTCAAATTCTTTAGAAAACTTTAATCAGAAATTAGATGCGGATAATACTCTTGAATCAAATTATGAACAAATTAAAAACTATGATCAATGGTTCAATGGACCTTATAAATCTAGATTTGAAGTAAACATTGACAGTTTGAAAAAGATAATGTTTAAAAGTGAAATAGTAAATCTATTGAGCAAAAATGGAATCGAATTGAATAACGAAAGAATAACCTTTCATTCTAAAAACAGTTACGACACCTTTTTGTCAGTAGTTTCAGGAGTATGTAAAAAGTTCGACACTAATTCTGAAAAAATAACTATGAAATTATCCACAGAAAATTACATAAAAAATCAAAACAAAAACATTGAACCATTTTTAGCAATTTCTGGTATTTACTTTTTAACGAAAGGTTCAACACGTTCCGTAAATTCTGTACACCGAAATGATTTGAATGATTTGTTCCATCTTCTTTATTTATCTGTAGATAAAATCTTTGTTACAGCTGATAAAAAGAATTTAAATTTAGTTCCACAGGAATTGAATAAAAGATTTATGTCGTTCGAAGAATTCGAAAAAACATATAGAGAATAAAGCAAAAGGAGTTTTAGTATGATTAAATGGCCATTTGATAAAAAGCAACCGGAGACAGTCTTGCCCGAAGAGAATAAACAAAATAATAGTCTTACTCCAAATCCAATTTTTGAAGAGCCTAAGAACGCCATTTCATCAGAAACCAATGAATTAAGGGAAGAGCAAACTATCAAAAACAGTACTGAGGAAACAGAAATAACAAATAGTCAACATAATGATACAGAAATAATTGAATCTGAAATAAAAAATCCTAGTAAAGTCTGGATGGAATGGAATGTACAATGTCCTAAGTGCGGAACAGAATATCCTTATGGAACTGTAAGATGCGAGAAATGCGGAATCAGTTGGACAAAATATTACTGTGATGAAAAAAAAACTGTTTTTGGACGTCAGCCAATTTGTAAATTGTGCAAGAATCTGATACATACAACTTATGATTCCAAAAGAAGAGAAATACCGAGAGATGTTTTCTGCCATATATGTGGTTATCAAATAATAATTTCAAAAGATTACCCTTTTGATTCAGATAGATTTGAAAGAGTAATTCAAGAAGATACTAAGAAAAGAATTGCACAATTTACTGAAAATGAAAACAAAATCAAACTTCAACTAGTAAATGAAAATCAAATTGAAATCAATAGAGCTGAAATAGAAAATGCTATATCAGAAAAGAAAAAACAGAACTGCATCGAGTGCAACAAAATAATACATTTTCCACAAACATTCTGCGATAATTGCTCCAGACCTATTTATTGGTACAGAACACAAGAAAAAGAAGGTGATTTA
This sequence comes from Treponema sp., assembly GCA_021442965.1. The sequence goes on along the minus strand of JABUUX010000278.1, from coordinate 128 downwards.
TTTTGCGAAAAATGCGGTTCAAATGTTCTTTGGCAGAATAACTCGAATGGTGGCAAAAGGCCACAAAGTGCTTTTTGCGAAAATTGCGGCTATCAAATTGCGATTACAATTAATGCACCATATATGGG
>JABUUX010000302.1 GCA_021442965.1 Treponema sp. | reverse complement strand
ATTTACTTATGAGTAAATAGTATTATAGGGGATAAAGTTTGTCAAGTATGAGATTTCTCCGTGACTGAGAAATCGCTCAACCAGCATTACGAGCAATATCTATTCATTGCTTTTAAAGATTAGTTCGTATCTACCCTGTGCCCAAAATAGCACAACCGCCTACTTGTCAACCTCGGATCAAATGCCGTCGTTCTTGAGCCGCCGGAACTGAAAGAACTGGTAATTGGAACTGCAAAACGCATTCAGGGAAATTACAGTTGAGACTCCCCCGCTATCACCAGTCTGAACTTGAACGATAAGCACTGTATTCGCATTTTATTTTGTTTTCTTTCATTAATTCCAAAAAAGAATGCATGTCTCCCTTTTCTTCCATACAGTAAATGTAAAGCAAAGAAAAAATGTTTTTCATTTCCTCAGTCGAAATTCTCTCTCTGAACTGCACAGCATCTTCCTCCAGTTCATGCGACTTCCAATCAGGATATTTCTTCACAAAAAAGTCGAATACTTCCTGTTTCTGTTCATAAGAAACAATCGCCCATTCGTCAAGGTCTCCTGCAACTCCATCCCAGTCACCGGCTGAAAGGTAAAACTGCTTTTTTTCAGGTTCATCACAAAATTCTGTTGTAACTGACCAATAATGACCTGCGTTTTCATTTTTATCATACTTAAAATAAAAAAAATCATTCATTTTGATTCCTCCTCATAAAGTGTGGTGCAACTCAGCCCCCTGCTTTTACTCTTTTTTCCTGAACATCACGGAATATTCTTTCAAAGTAATCAGATGTCTTTTTTTTTCGGGTCATCTGCATAGTTTGCGTCGTCCCACCATTCAGAATTATGGAACTCTTTTTCCATATCCCTGCCTCCAAATATAAGTTGTACTCCTTTCCAAAATCTTCGATTCGTTATACTATTGACAAATTTACAAATTCAGTTATATATGAAGTGTAAGCAGGAGATACCGATAAACGAGTAATCGGATAGGTTCTTATTGGACTTATGTATTGTTGGTGCAACTCCAACCCCTGCTTTTATTAAATTCTTTTTCGTTTTCCATATCCCTGCCTCATTCCGCTGCCTTAAAATTATAAACCGGTTTTATCACATTCAGAATATCAGCCGTCGGGCCTATGTTTTCGACAATATCATCCATTGTTTTGTAAGCCATCGGAGATTCGTCAAGCGTTTCCTTTGAAACTGTCGTTGAATAGATTCCCGACATTTCGGCATAAAATTCTTCCATGCTCAGTTCTTTTTTTGCTTTTGTGCGGCTCATAATACGCCCTGCCCCATGAGGAGCAGAACAGTTCCAGTCTTCATTACCCTTTCCTGTGCAGACAAGTGAGCCGTCCCGCATGTTAATCGGAATCAAAAGTTTTTCGCCCTTCTCCGCACTCACCGCCCCTTTTCTCAGAATCATGTTTTCTGTATCGATGTAATTGTGGATTGTGGTGAACTGGTCTATGATTTCGTCCTGCTTCAGATGAAGCCCGATTGAAATTACATCAACCATTGCCTTACGGTTAAGACGGGCAAAGTGCTGCATGATTCTCATATCGTTGATATAATCATCAAACAAATATCCCGAAACATAAGCAAGCGATTTTGGAATTGATGTTGCAATCTGAGCATTAAGTTCCTGCAATTTTGTTTCAATTTCAGACTGTCTACCCTGTTCTTTGAGTTCTGCAATCAATGCTTCCATATCTGCCCTTGTATTTCCGTTCAGCTGTCGCCAAGCCATATCCTGGTAATATTCTGCAATTTCAAGACCTGCGTGACGGCTTCCTGAATGAACTACAATGTAAAGATTCCCTTCTTCATCACGGTCGGCTTCAATAAAGTGGTTCCCGCCGCCAAGCGTTCCAAGGCTTAGTTTTGCTCTTGATTTTGAATACTGTCCCTTGATTTTATCCCATTCAATTTCATCAGCAAATTTGTGACTGAATTTTCTTAT
>JABUUX010000356.1 GCA_021442965.1 Treponema sp. | reverse complement strand
GAAGGCGCCTGAGCCGTAAGCCTGTTATTGGTACTGTCATTTACTACACTGATATCTCCAGCACCTGTAATTGTTATAGAAACTTCACCTGTTGTAGGAGTGTTGTCTATCCACGTAAGAGTATAGGTTGTATCAGTAGCCGGGAACTTTTCTGGTTTTGCCGGTGTCCAAGAAACTTCAAAGTAAGAGTTCACTAGCTGTGCTGCCGGCATATTTTCATAACTTACAGCAGAACCGTATTTTCCAGATACAGTCCAATTGCTTCCGTTATTCCATGTTCCTCCAGTTGTATCTGTAATCTTGAAAGTAAGTGTGACTGTTTTTCTCTTGTAGTAAACATTTACCACGGTTCCGGTTTCGGCTAAAGTTATACCCGTATCGGTTTTAGCATGAGTAAATCCTGTAGGTACTGATGTAAGTTGTTCTCCGCTTGCTGTTCCCGGATAAGCGGCGGTCTTTTGTACATTAGCATAAGATGCTGTGTTCTGTTCGTAGTTTGTTCCGTATGCAGAAGCATCTGTAGAACCTTCTTTTTCAAACCAATACTTAATCGTATAGTCAGCCTTTATTCGTTTCCACTGGGCAGTATAAGAAGCATCTCCTGCCGGGACGGTAGAAGGAATTACAGGTGACCAAGCGTCAAACGCAAAGTGACTGTCGCTTGAACCTGGATTTCCGTAACTGTTCGTTACATTAGCTCCGTATTTTCCCTGAATTGTTTTTGAAGAAGCCCAGTTTCCGTAGTCTCCGTTTAGCAGACTAAGTGTTACATCATTTCTGTCATACCATACAGTAACAACAGCATTTCCGTCTGTAGTAATTGAACACTGATTGTACCTTGCGGCAGTAAAACCTGTTACTGCGGCGGTAGATTCATTTGTTGTACCCCCGATTGTTCCCCACTTCTCTTGTGTATCTGTCAAATCATAATTTGATGCATCAAAGTTTGCAAAAGTAGTAGCAAAGGCTCCGTATGCGGCTGTTGATTTTTGTTTGTATGTTTTTACAGTATACTTTCCTTCTGTCTGCTTCCACTTAGCTGTATATGTTTTATTTTCCGCCGGGAAAGTTCCTGGAGGTGTTGCATCCCAACCGTCCGAAGCATAATGTGCATTTGCAGTTACACCCGGTATTCCCGTTACTGTGGCACCGTAGTTTCCAGAAATTGTTTTATTCGCTGTTGTGTTATCACTCCACTTTCCGCCTGTTGTATTCTGAAGCGTAAATGTAAGAGTGATGTCTTTTCTCTGATAGTAAACATTTACTACAGTTGTACCGTTAGCAAGCAGTGTTACAGGAGTAATTGTTCTTTGAGTAAATCCTGTTGGGGCTGCCACAGGAGATGTATCTGTTACAGAATTTCCCACGGTTCCGCTTAAAGTTTTGTCTTTGTATGCGGCATTATCACGGCTCTGATCCTGAGCATAGTTCGAAGCATTTGCAGGGTCTGCAGAATCTACATCTTCAAACCAATACTTAACAGTATAGTTTGCTCCTGTCTGACTCCAGTTAGCCGTATAAGTTTTTGACTCTGTAAATGTTGTTGGTAAAGAACTGACTGCTACTCCGCCTGAAGTCCATCCCGCAAAGGCATAATGAGTATTTGGTGTTGGACTAGGTACACCTGTTACCGAAGCTCCATAATTTCCAGAAACAGTCTTTGTTCCTTCAGTACCATCATTCCACTTTCCGCCTGTTGTATCCGCCAAAGCAAAAGTAAGGGTGATGTCTTTTCTCTTGTAATATGTTCCAACAACTGTGCTTCCGTCAGAGTTCAGTGTAACCATAGGGGCGCTATATAATTCAAAACCTGCTGGCACAGGATAAATTGTCGGTGCCATTACCTGTGTATTCAAATTAGCGGAATAAGTTGTGTCAGTATAAGAAGCATTCTTTTCATAATGATCTGAATCAAGGCTTGTATGGTCAGCGGAACCTACTTTTTCAAACCAAGTCTGAGCTGT
>JABUUX010000017.1 GCA_021442965.1 Treponema sp. | reverse complement strand
CTACGATGATTTTCTAAGAAAAAAATGCAAGCTTCTATTTATTTATAAAATATTTTTCAAAAAATTAAATTTCTTCTACAATAACATTGCTGTTTGTATAAATACAAATATCGCCTGCAATTCTAAGGCTTTTTTCTGCAATTTCTGCTGCAGTAAACTTTGAGCCATCCAAATATGCAAGTGCTGCAGAATATGCATAATTACCTCCCGATCCAATTGCAATTACATCATTCTCAGGCTCAATTACGTTTCCGTCTCCTGAAATCAAAAGGATTTTTGAAGAATCTGCAACAAGAAGCATTGCTTCAAGTTTTTGAAGAGTGCGATCCGTTCTCCATGCCTTTGCCAAGGCAACTGCAGAACGGGTTAAATCGCCCGAAAATTCTTTTACTTTTTCTTCAAATCTGTCTAAAAGCGTAAAAGCATCAGCTACAGAACCGGCAAAGCCTGTAAGAATTTTACCGTCATAAATTTTCCGTACCTTGCGTGCATTTCCTTTACAAACAGTTTCTCCAAGAGTTACCTGTCCGTCTCCAGCCATAGCTACCTTACCGTCTTTCTTTACAGCAAGAACCGTTGTACTTCTGATTCTTGGAAATGCCGAATTATTCTTTCCCATATTTACTCCCTACCTGCTTTGCTTCCGCTGGTGTACGTTCTGCACCGTTTCGCTTCCGCAGGGCGTCCTTTTTATTACCCATCAACTTGTGGATGCTCATCACCATGAGGATGGGCTTTATTGTATGTTTCTATTAATTTTTCTGTAGTAATATGTGTATATCTCTGAGTAGTACTCACACTTGAATGTCCTAAAAGTTCCTGAACAATTCGGACGTCTGCACCATTCCCCAGCATTGATGTTGCAAAAGTATGGCGCAATGCATGCGGTGAAATCTGATGATTAGTTCCTTCAGGCCCCGAATACCTGGACAAAATCCAACTGATTCCGCGAACAGAAATATGAGTTCCACGCTGATTCACAAAAATGAATTCACATAAATCTTCTTTATTTAAATTTACAAATAAGTTCCGCCTGTCGTCAAGGTAATTTAACAAAGCTTTTTGTGCATCTTCACAAAAATAAACATATCTGTCTTTATTCCCTTTGCCCCGAATTAGAGCAGCGTGATAACCGTCTGTAAAATCGCTGAACTTTAAATTTGTTAATTCACTGACACGACACCCCGAAGAATAAAACATTTCAAAAATTGCTTTATCGCGAGTCTCCCAAAGAAGTTCATTTTGTTCCGGGCTTCGACACAATTCATCCACTTCTTTTTCGGTAAGAAATTTCGGAATACGTTTTGGTATTTTTACAGTTTTAATTTCCAAGGCAGGATTTTTTTCAATATATTTAAGAGTTTTACAATAATCAAACAAAGCCCGAACAGCAGAAATATAACGGTTAATTGAGGCAGCTGCCATTTTTCTTTGTGACAACATTCCTATACTTATAAGAAGTTCTTCTTTTTTTATAGATTCAACAGGTCGTTCAAATCCTGCATAAGCAGTCAGATAAGTTAAATCGTTTTTATATCCTGTTACTGTATTTTCAGAAAGAGTCCTAACAGAAGTAAGATAAACTAAAAACTCATCAATTGCATCCTGAAGCGTCATAATAACAGTTTACTGAAAATTTATTTAATTAACTACAAAAAAAGCACCACCTTCCGGCAGTGCTTTTCTATTCAGACGCTCGCAAACGCTCACTTCTAGCGTTCGCAAGTTCTTGTCAACTCCATTTCGGGAGTTTTCACTTTACTCCATATCTCTTTTTTTCAACTTTTTGCTGTCAAGAACGGCCTGGCCTTCGCCAATCTGCTGTTCCATCATAGCACGAACTTTAAGTGGAAGACCAAAGAGTGTAATGAATCCTTCTGCATCTTTATGGTTGTAAAGGTCTCCTGTTGTGAAAGATGCAATTGATTCGTTGTAAAGGCTGTATGGAGAACCCGACCCTGCCCC
>JABUUX010000395.1 GCA_021442965.1 Treponema sp. | reverse complement strand
GGAGACACTAAAATGAGTACTAGAAAAGACGCACGTCTCGTAAAATTCGAAATTAAACGTAACAATGAAACTGCTGTAATTTGGGCGGAAGTTCCAAAACGCGCTTTTACAGAAGGAAAGGTAAAAGAAGGAAATTATGTTGCTTTTGACAGTGACGAATACTGGAAGATTTTGTCTGCAAAACGCTTGAGTGTTTTTAATAAGCCTGCCGCAGATGCAAAAATCTACAGTAATGTAACATTTAAAGAACGCGATTAGTAATTTATTGTGTTACAAAATTAAACAAATATTAGTACCAGGAAATACTTGGTAAGGTATAGTTTTATAGAAACTACAAGGGGCTGCCTAAAATGTTTAGGCAGCCCCTTTGCGTTACCGGGCGGCAGCGGTACGAGGGGTGGACTTTAGCCAACCCCGAGTTTAGCAGAGCACGGGACGGCGATAGCCGGAACGCCCAATAATTAAAGTTTTTCTACTGCATGTGCCGAAGCTCTGGGATTCTGGACAAGCAGGGCACGGAATTCGTCGGCTTTTATCCGGATAATTTCGCAGTCAATTTCTGCAGAGGCGGTGGCCAGATGGTCCCGTTTTAAAACAGCAGATTTTTCTCCAAAAAAAACACCCTTTTCGTAACGGTTTTCTATGTCATTTTTTTCTTCTACTACAGTTCCACTTTTAAGAAAATAGACAAAGTCTGCTTTATCTCCGGGGCTGTAAATGATGTCGCCCTGTTTGTAAAAAGCGGTGTTTTCTTTATTTTGCAGAACTGAAGGATTTGTAAAAAGTTTTTGACGGATTTTAAACGGTGAGGATTTTTTTATTCCGGGCAGCATGTAAATTTCACAGAAAAGAAGGGAGTCAAAATTCTGTGATACATAAAGATATTCTGCAAAATACAGAAAAACCATAAAAAAGAAAAAAACCTTAAACATAAGAAGAATTACAGCGCTAATGGTTCCATATACCAGATTATATCTGGAAAAGTTCATAAAGGTATTTATGATTTTTGAAAATATCATGAAGAATATGGTTGTTACTCCGCCAAAGATAATGCAGCTTCTTGTGCGGGGAGCGGTACGAGGTTCAAATCTGTAAACCAGGGTGGTAAAGATAAAAAGCACAAAATAAAGAATGGCGGCAGAAACAAGACCTGCACCGTTTTTGAACGGAATCCGGCTGTTTTCTAAGGCCTGAAAAAGTGGGAATTTTAAAAATCTGTTTAATAAGAATGAAGCAATGATGATGAGAATAAGTCCAATGATAAGCGAAAATTCACCTATAAAAGTCATCAACTGTGTAACGTAACCTTTTTGCGGGGATTCTGAATGAAAGATTCGGTTCATGGCTCGTGCAACGTAAAGGAAAAAATTTCTTGCTACCCAGATAACCCAAATAATAAGTACAACATCCATCCATGAGAACGAGGATTTTCTGGTGAACTGCTGGATTACGGGTGTCATGTCAAAAAGAGAATTGAATTCTTTGGTCAATTCCAAAACATAATTCATAATTTCCGGGTATTTACGAAGCACGCTGCTTAATCCGCTTAGGACTAACATAATAATTGGGATAAACGAAAAAACAAAACCAAAGGAGCAGGAAGCGGCACTTTCAAAAAGGCTGTTTCTGCAGTACAAAGAGTAGGTAATATAGTTTTTTTGGGCAAACTTTGTAAACCAGTTTTTCTTCATGTAGATAATTATAAAACAAAAAGGCAGTGCGTAAAGACACACTGCCTTGCATTTTTAAAGATTTTTCGCAACTGTGGGTTGCTTAGATGATTAGAGGCGGTGGTTTCGACAGGCTCAACCACCGGAGCGGTCATTGAGCAAGTCGAAATGGCCGAAAATCTGACTGTCATGGCGGGCGAAGCGTGGTTTCGACAGGCTCAACCACCGGATAAATTAGAAGTCTGCAAGTTTTGGAGCGCGAGGATATGGGATTACGTCGCGGATATTTTCCATACCAGTTACGTAACG
>JABUUX010000187.1 GCA_021442965.1 Treponema sp. | reverse complement strand
TAAAATACCCTTATGGCAAATTCATATTACACTGTAATTTATTCTGATGATGACATCGTCGTTCTGAACAAAAAATCGGGGCTTTTGATTGCGGCGGACAGATATAACCCTGAAGCTCCGCGGCTCGATTTGGAAGCGGAAAAAGAATTCGGCAGATTATACGCAGTTCACAGAATCGACAAAGATACTTCAGGAATTGTAATTTATGCCAGAAACCCGGAAACTCACAAAAATCTTTCAATGCAGTTTGAGAACCGCGAAGTTCAGAAAACTTACCATGCCTTGGTTTACGGACATCCTGTTTGGGAAAATCTTACTGTAGACCTGAAACTCCTTCCAGACGGAGATGCCCGCCACAGAACTGTAGTTGATAAAAGAATCGGGAAACCTTCATTAACAGAATTCCGTAACATTGGAAGCTGTGGACCTTATTCATGGATTGAAGCAAAACCAAAAACCGGGCGCACTCATCAGATTCGCGTACACCTGTATGCAAACGGACTTCAAATTGTGTGCGATCCTCTTTACGGTGGGAATCAAAAACCTGTGCGCCTTTCAGAAATCAAACGAAGATGGAACGGAGACGATACCGAAGAACGACCTCTCCTTTCACGTCTGGCACTCCACGCTTACCGCATAAGTTTTTCTCATCCAAAAACCGGAAAGCTGGTAACCTTTGAAGCCCCATACCCTAAAGACATGGAAGCCACAAGAAAGCAGCTTTCAAAAATTTTTGGAACAGACCCTTTATCTTTGTAAAAAATTATTAAAACTTCTTCAGTTTAATTGCATCTGCGGGACAAATCTCATGGCAGCAAAAACAATGAATACAGTCTTTGCGGTTTATTACCACATGTTTCCCTTTTTCTGATTTATCTTCCCTAAACGACAAAACTTTTGGAGGACAAATCTGAATACATTTTGCACAGCGAATACACTTTCCTTTATCAAAGTGCGGATTCCTCATTAAAAAGAAAGATGCTATTTTATCAAAAGCTGGTGGCAGCATAGAACTGAGTGTTACGGCTGAATGTTTTGCATGAACCGGACGAAAGTTTTTATTCTCAATTTCTTTTTCAGAAAGTCCTTTTATTTCAATTTCACTAAGACTGTTCAGCCATACTTTTCTTTCAAGTGCATCCTTTTGGTTTACTATTTCCATTGGGTCATAACCAACTGCTTTGGAACAAACACAGTCCAAGGCTAAAAGATTCTGACTGGCCGCCATAAATCCCAAAAATATAGGATCCCCGCTTCCAGGTCCTCCAGGTCCGTCCATTCCAATTACAGCATCCATAATAGCATATCCTGCTTTTGCTGCCAGATTTAAATCTGTAATGTAAGCTGCAAAATCTTCTTTTTTGGGATAAAAATAATGCATTTGAGATTTCTCAAGCCCCACCACAAGACCAAAAAGATTTTTCATAGCACCGGTATAACTCATAAACTGATGAGTCTTAAGTTTACTTAAAGATACAACTACATCAGCCTGAGAAAAAGGTGAAGCAAAATCAAAATGTTTTTTTATCTTTCCTTCAGGTAAATCAACTGTTACTTTTGAATCATTAAAGTCTGCCCACTCTCCACCATTCTCTTCAACCATTAAAAGCATACCAGTAGACTTTGCAGACGCTTTAGAAGATGCAACTGCAGGACTTTCCCCTACAAGCACTCTGGCAGCTCCCAATTCTAAAAAAGCCTTTACCGAAGCTCCTACTACCACAGGATTTGTACAAACACAAAGTTCCGGCTTTTTAGGATAAAGAATATTTGGTTTTAAAAGTACAGTCTTCCCTTTTACGTCAGGCGGAGGACATAAAGCCATCATTTCTTTTATTGCAGAGTAAACTTTTTCAAAATCATAACTGCTGCATTTTGCAAGTGCTACTGTCTTTTCCATAATTTATATTATAACCTCAAATCATACTAAAATACACTTATAGCGGTATTTTCTATATGGATATATAATTAGACTTATGACTAA
>JABUUX010000147.1 GCA_021442965.1 Treponema sp. | reverse complement strand
GAACTTGTAAAAAAAGGATACGGATTCGGCGTGCGTCTTGACTCAGGGGATATTTCATACCTCACACGCGAAGTGCGGAAAGAACTTGACCGTGCAGGATTTCCTCAGGCAAAAATCTGCGTTTCAAACGAACTTACAGAAGAAATTATTACAACGCTTGTTGCAGGAGGCGCCCCGATTGATTCGTGGGGAGTTGGCACTCACATGGTAACAGGCGGAAACGAATCTTCATTTACAGGCGTTTACAAACTTGCAGCGCGTCATGATGAAAAAACTGATTCAATGACACCTGCTATGAAGTTCAGCGAAAACCCTGCCAAAATGACAAATCCCGGCATCAAAAATGTATTCAGACTTTTCGACGAAGAAGGCATGGCGATTGCTGATATAATGGCTCTTGAAGGTGAAACAATTTCTGAAAACACAGAACAGAGATTTTATCACACCGCAGTCGATTACCGCTCGTTTGCCTGTACACCTTCAAAAATTTTACCGCTTTTGAAAAAAGTGATTTCAAACGGAGAGCGGATTTCAGAGCGTATTCCGGAAGCAGAACAGCTTAAAACAAGCCGCAAAAACATGCAGAGCCAGCTTGAAACATTTGACGCATCTTACAAACGCATTTTGAATCCGCACATCTACAAAGTGTCTTTGTCAGAAAAACTGAAAGATCTGAAACTGAAGTTCATTGCGGAAAACGTAAAATAAGCTGATGATTGTGAATGCAATTTATGCCGTCGGCAGAAACGGTGAAATGGGAAACGCAGACGGCACTCTTCCATGGCGTACGAACGAGAACAAAATCCGCGACGACCTTCCGCCAGAAATTATTAAACAGTGCGAAGACGATATGAAAAACTTCAAATGCCTCACGACCGGAAATATTGTCATCATGGGTTACAACACATTCAGAACTTTCCCCGCCCCGCTCCCCGACAGAATAAACATCGTGATTGACAGAAATGTTGCACGGGGTGACAGCGGCTGGCTTTTTGCACCGTCACTTTCGGACGCAATCTCTTTGGCAGAAAGAATCATCCGCGGCACAGATTCAGAAAAAGAAGTGTTCATCATCGGCGGCGCAAAAACACTTACAGAGGCGTTCGAAAAAAATCTTATTAACGGAAAAATATACAGAACCGTTATCGACGCAGATTTCCCCGAAGCGACAGTTTTCTTTTAAACCTCCGCACACTCACCCAGCCCCCCCCCTCCACACAACCGTACTTGAAAAAAAAAAAAAAAAAAATACTATACCTTAAAAGATATTGGCTTTCAAGGAGGAATGAAAGAAAATGAAAAAGATCACAAAACTTTTGTCTGCTTGTGCTATCGTTGTTGCTTGTATGGTATTTTCTTCGTGTGCATCAACAAAAACTGAAAAAAAAATCTCTGATTCTGAATCATATCTAACACAGAATAACTACAAAGAAGGTATCTACAAATCAGATTATATGCTTCTAAAAACCGTAGATGTAACTGACTCATTGAATGAAAAAACAAGTCCCTTTTATCGTGCAGAAATTGGATATTTATTCGGGCAACAATTATTTTTCGGAGCTGATGCAGTGGGTATGTATTTCTTTAACTTTACTACAGGTGAAGATTACATCAATATGTCAAAAGCTGGTAAAAAAATTAAAGTAGACGATTTCTTTCAATACACAGGTGAGAATGGAACTAAAATGGGAATGGGTTTTGAAAAAACAGTCAAAATAGGTAATTTTAAAGTTTCTTTTGCTTTTGCATCTTTAAACTGCATAGAAGACGGACTTAGAATCTGGTATAAAGTTTTGAACTAAAAAAAACGGGCGTCGTGCATGTTTAGCACTGGTGCCCGTTTTAAATACTAAAAATTATGCATTATGCATTTTTCAATTATCTCGGTCCCAAGTAACTTTCCCGGACTTTGTAATTTTTTGGAGAAATCACAATTTTTTCAAGTACAAAGTTCGGAGTTACTGCAAACACTTCAAGCGTGTTC
>JABUUX010000191.1 GCA_021442965.1 Treponema sp. | reverse complement strand
TTAATTTTTTTTCACTAATTCTGTATAATCGCAATATGACAGATAAAGCAGAAAATACACAGCGTGAACAAAAAGCAAAAACTTTCCGCGTACTTCAAGTAGCTCGTCTTATTCGTACTCTACCCTACCCCAATATAACAAAGTTGGCAAAAGAAACTGGAGCTTCCAAAAGAACAATAGCCAGAGATTTAGACACCTTACGTGATGACTACTATGCTCCAATCGAATACGATCATTTTCATAAAGGCTTTCATTACACAGATGATAATTTCGATGCCCAGAAAATCATAATGGCAGAAAGCGAACTCATAGCCATTGCAGGACTTCTTCCAATGCTTGAACGGTACAAAAACACACCTTTGGAAGATGCCATTAAAAATGCTTATACATCTCTCTGCGATATGCTGCCAAAACAAATTCAAGTACAGTCAGATTTTCTCTCTAACATTCAGTTCATCTCTGAAGCAATACCCAAAATTGAACCGGATGTTTTTTCTGCAATCATCAAAGCAATAAAAAATCATAAAACAATCGAATTTGATTACCGTTCTTTAAGTGCCACAGAACATACTCCGCATACTGCAGATCCTTATCAAATCTATAATCACAAGGGAGACTGGTATGTAATCTGCTACAATGAAAAGCACGCCAATTATATTCCCTTTACTTTAGCCAGAATGAAAAATGTAATTCTAAAAGACCCATTTAACATTCGCCCGAATTTTGAAAAAGAAATTAACATCGACCCTCATTTTGGAATCTGGAACAACAACTCGCCAGCACAAAACTTTAAATTCTTATTCGATAAAGCTATAAACACTTACATCATCGAACGCGAGTGGCATAAAAACCAAAAAATCGAACAAAACCCTGACGGCTCTGGCATTCTTTCCTTTGAATCAAATCAATACCAGGAAGTAAAATTCTGGACTCTCCGATTCGGTAGTCAGATAAAAGTACTAGAACCGGAATCTCTAAAACTTGAAATCCAAGAAGAATATAAAAAAGCTCTGAATTTATATTTATAATGTCAAAGAACAAACAAAATAACTTTACACTACAAAACTACAAATCCTCCTACGAACTGTCCAGCAGTAGGGAAAGCCAGCTAAACAAAACTAAAGACTCACTTAAGCCAGATATATCTGATATAACAAATTGCAGATGCATCCACCCAATTAAAGAATTCTGTATTTCTTTTATCTGCTCTTTTATTTCTGGATGTTCTTTAAGAAGTTTTTTGTATTCAGTGAGGTAGTACTCAACCATTCTTTCTGATCGTTTTAATTCTTTTGAAATTTCTTTTATTGATTTTCCCTCTGCTTTTAATTGTCCTGTTTTTTCTATGTTTCTTTGTTTAACAGCAGCTCTTGTTCTCTGGCTGTTTTCTCTGGACTTTTTACCCCAGATGTCTTTTTTTTCAAAGTCTTGTTTTTCAGTTGCAGAACCGAAGTGCATTAATGTCCAGTTAACTATTGATTTTACTGTTGCTTTTATTTCTCTTTGTCCAAGTGGCGTGTCAAATTCTTTGTTGATGTTTTCTGCATAAGTTGAAACTGCGTTGTAGAAATTTACTGAGTCTTCTGAAGAGAGACCGAAATTATAATTTTTGAGTGCAGCATAAGCATAGAATCTTGTTCGTTCAAATACTGTGCAGTTTCTGCCTTCATTTTCTCTCATCAGGCTTTCATCTGATTGAGGTTTTCCCGTAAAGTCTTTTATTGAACTGAAATCTACGTATTTACCAAAATCTTCAAAGGTATATGTTTCTTCATGAATTACTTGTGTTTTCCAGCTGTTGTGGAATGGGTTTTTCATAATTTTTTGAACATAACGTTGATCCGCATGAAGTCTTGAGCAGAGTTCTCTGTAAATTGCCTGGTATATGAGAATGTCTTTTAAGCGTGCTTTTTCGCTTCGGCAAATGAAGTTTTGGTCACTTAAAAGATAAACCATATGGCAGTGCTGATTTTTTGGATTTATTATGATAAGATTAGGAATTGGGATATCAAGATA
>JABUUX010000307.1 GCA_021442965.1 Treponema sp. | reverse complement strand
TAGATTCTGTAACTGAACCCATAACAGGTTTTGAAATAATGACTGAAGGAACTGGTGCTATGTATGGATCTTTTTTATTGCTTTTAAAAATTAACAATACAGAAATTATTACAATAATGCCGGCAAGGCTTGAGAGAATGATGATTTTTTTCTTTGGTACAATATTTCTCTTCATAACAGGAATTTATATTATACAATATTAGAGGCTTTTATGTTAATTCACTAATCGTAATATGAAGTATTCCGGTTGTCCCAAAGATTTATTTTTCTACAATTGATTTGTTCCGCCATTTTCCTTTTACCCAGCGGATCGTAACAATAATTCCCCTAAGGCATTCGTCTGCCATAGTTCCCATAAACACTCCTGCAGCTCCCAGCCCAAATATAACACCGCCTGCATAGCCTGTTGTAATACCCACAATCCACATACAAAGCATTCCAATTACAACAGGGAAGATATAGTCCCCGGCGGCTTTAAGGCTTCCAATAATAATCAGATTTGTTGTACGCCCAAGTTCCATAAGAATGCCTACCATCATTACCTGACGGGTAAGAATTATAACGTCCGGTTCTGCCCCAAAAATCTTTAAAGTCCATGGGCTTAAGAAGCAGTTTAGACTTGCCAGGACAAGAGTTACTGGAAGACTTAAAAAAAGTGATTTCATTACACGACGGTAAGCCGCATCTTCTTTTTTTGCGCCTACAAGGTGACCGGTAATAATTTGAGTAGACATTGCAACAGAGTTTGAAAAAGCAACATTCAGATTCATTAAAGTCTGAGCAAAAACCTTTGCATTAACAGCTGCCGCTCCCATAGGGTTTATAAAAGAAAGAAGAATTGTTTGAGCCAAAGAATAAGCCATGTTTTCGCCGGCTGTAGGAAGACCTATCTTAAGTTCTTTCATTAAAAGATTGAAAGGGAAAGGTTTTAATGTTTTTAAACTCAGTTTTCCTACTTTTAAGATATAAAAAATTACAATAGCAGAAATCAGTGCCATAAGGCGTGCAAAAACCGTAGAAATGGCAGCGCCTTTTACCCCAAGCCCCAGATATTTCCAAGGACCATAAAGAAAAAGCCAGTTTCCCAAAATGTTCAGAAGATTTACCGCAATGGAAATATACATTCCAACTTTTGTGTAACCGTTGCAGCGAAGAATCTGAACCATAACATTAAAGCATGCCTGAAGGAAAAGACAGCTGCCTACAATTTTTGTATAGGCTATGCAGTCTTCAATCATATTTTCAGGAACTTTCAGAACTTTAAACAAAACAGGACAAATAAAAAAAAGGAAAGCAGAAAGAAAAATACCAATGACAGCATTTACCACAAAACTGAGGGTATAAATCTGGTTCATTTTATCTTCCTGTTTTGCACCAAGGTACTGGGAAACAATAACATTGGTAGCCGTAGCAATGACATTAAACATGACAATAAACAGGAACATAATGGAGTTTGCATTACCAACCGCACCAACGGCGGTCTTAGAAAACCTTCCCAGCATAATAGTGTCTACATTCTGGATAAGGATGTTCAGTAAAAGTTCTACAAAAATGGGACCGGCCAAAGTAAAAAGCCGTGTTTTTTCATCAATGATTTTTTCAGTTTTCATAATCTACCTTCTTTTAAAGCAGAAAACACTTGATGATATTATTGTAAAATCACTATGAAAAATCTATAAAAATTTGCTATAATTTTATCACTATGTTACAAGGTCGAAATTTAATCCAACCGGATGATTTAACAGTTTCAGAAATTGATGAAATCTGCTCTCTTGCAGAACAGATTATTGTAGATCCTTCTAATTATGTTGATGTGTGTCGTGGGAAAATTCTTGCGACACTTTTTTTTGAGCCAAGCACCAGAACCAGGCTTTCTTTTGAAGCGGCTATGCTTCGTTTGGGCGGTTCTGTAGAAGGATTTGCCGATGCAAGTTACACATCTTCTACAAAAGGTGAAACTCTTGCAGATACAATCCGCGTTGTTTCTTCTTACGCAGATGTAATTGCTATGCGAAC
>JABUUX010000265.1 GCA_021442965.1 Treponema sp. | reverse complement strand
CAGATTGGACAGACTGAAGAAAAAGGTCTTGAAGGTCAGGATTCTAAAAAAGGAAAGCATGAAGTTGAAGCCGGATGTGATGAGGAAGAAGGGCATATAAATAAAAATATTGAAAATCTTCCTGACCATTCGGAAGATAGAGACGGTTTTTCTGAAACTGCCGAAGAGAACGGAAGCGGAAAACTTGTTTCACAAATGGAAGATGATTTAAAGTCGCCGAACGGACCTGCAGGGCTTTGGGATGAAAATGATGTGGCACGAGAATTAATCAATGAAATGATTCGTGAGAAAATCGCAAATCTTGATGACTGGGGAAAAACCGGAAGCCGATACAAAGAAAAAATTGCAGCATCACTTACCGCAAAAATCGATTACAGAAAAGTACTTAAAAATTTCCGTTCGTCAATTCTTGCAGAAGGGAAAAATCTGTCAAGATTCCGTCCAAGCCGCAGAAACGGTTTTGAGTACATGGGTGCAAAACGGAATTTTACTACAAGACTTTTACTTGCAGTTGATACAAGCGGTTCTGTAGACAATCCTGATTTGAAAAATTTTCTTGGTGTTATCAACAGGTTTTTCCGGTATGGAATCAAGACGATAGAACTTGTTTATTTTGATGTGGAGCTGAAGGGAAAGCCGGAGAAGCTTACAAAACATCAGGCGGAATTTGAAGTGAAGGGAAGAGGTGGAACTGACTTTCAGTGCATCTTTGATTTTGCAAAAGAACATCCTGAATACGACGGCGTGATAATTTTTACAGACGGGTGTTCTGCTCATCCTGTAAAGCACAGGCAGACTAAAGCAAGATTTGTATGGGTGTGTCCATCAGAAAAAGGCTGGAACAATCATCACGAATGGATGGACAAAACCGGGAAGAGCTGTTTTTTAAAAATTTAAATTATGAGGCTGAGGATAAGCAATGAAATTTACAGGAACTGAAAATCAACTTTACTCATCACTGCATGAATTATATAAAACCGCGAATGATGGTGATTCATTTCTTGATGTTGTTCTTCAGGGAACTATAAAAGATATTTTTAAAATCTGTGATGAACTTGAAGGCATTGGAATTCAGTATTCTCTTAATTTGCGTAAAATTAAATCAACACTTGGTGAAATAAAAGATGTAGGATATCAGCCGCCTTTTTCGTTCAGAAATCTTTCATTTTTAAAATCGTTGTACCTTCCTGATACTGTAAAACGTCTTTATAGAAACGGAATTGAAAACTGTCCGGCTCTTGAAAAGGTCCGACTTCCTGAAGGGATATCAGAAATCTCAAACAAGGCTTTTTTGAACTGTCCTAATCTTACGGTTTTTATTCCGTCTGCACTGCAGAATGTTTCTCCCAAAATGTTCTGGAATGTAAAGAAAGTTGTGTTTTCGAAGCACGGTCCTTTTCGTATGGAAGGAAAATCAATTATTTCAAAAGACGGGAAAATATTCTATGGAACGCTTGATGTGGAATCAGAAGATTTGCAGATACCTCAAGGTATAGAAATGCTGTCACCATATTCGTTTTGGGAGCAGGAAGGCGTTGTAAGGTTCCCGGAAAGCCTGAAGGAAATAAGTGCGAATTCTTTTCAGAACTGCAGCTGTACTCTTGTGTTTGAAACACCGATGAAAGTGAAATTCCCTAGAACAGGTTTTCCCAAAGGTTTGATTGTTCCGCAGTATGAAGAAACTTTGATGAAGCAGGATAAAATCAAAAAGTTTAAGGACAGGGCAACTCAGGCGGCACTTGAACAGAGGCTTCGTGAACTGGAAACCCTTCTTCCCAAAAGTGACAGATTTACGATAAAACTTTCAAATCCTCTTTATTCAAAAGATTGCATATTATGTGAAGTGGAGTTCCCGAAAGATTACGGCAATTTTATCTGTTCAAACAGAATGAATTTTTTTATCCCGATTCTGGAAGGTTTTGAAACAGAGGCAGAACATCTGGTAAGAATTTTGAAGGGGATATAAAAGAAAAGGCACTGATTATTACCTGCGGTTATATCATAAAAAAAACGAGATAACCGCAATCAATA
>JABUUX010000242.1 GCA_021442965.1 Treponema sp. | reverse complement strand
AATATACAGTTCTTCAGTATCTTTACATTTGAACGATTTTATCATTATTATATTATATCCCTTTATAGGTATTACGCAATACGTAATACCTATAAAGGGACTGGATTTCTTCGGTTATTCCCTCGCCGTCAGATATCAAAAAGAATCTGCAAAACGGCAGTCGAATTTTCCCGAACCATTTTTCATTTTTTTCGACTATTAGTGTAGAATATATTTTGAGGGAAAAGTAAATCGAATGGAAATTTCACAAGAGCTGATTGAAACCGTTTTTTTGTACGCGTATAAACGTGTTTCAAATTATGAAGAAGCCCGGGACTTAGCACAGGAAATTATTTTTGAAGCGTTTCTGGAAACAAAACGAAACACCGTCAGAAAAAATTTTTATGGCTGGCTCTGGGCAATGGCTCACAACAAGTACGTGGATTTTTTGCGGCGGAAAAATCACGAGGATATATCTTTTAATTCCTCTCCCGAATCTGTCATCGAAAACCCCACTGTCATGAACTTCAATTCAATTGAATCCGTGCTGATTGATAACGAAGAAATTGAAAATCTTTATCAGTCTGTTGAACGTTTGAGTAAAGTTCACCGTGAAACTATCATTCGATTTTATTTACGAAATCAAAGTATTTCTGAAATCTCTTGTGCTCTCGAAATTCCTTCGGGAACTGTAAAACGCAGGCTTTTCGATGCGCGCAAACAAATGAGGAAATTTATGAACGAAGAAAAACCATCTGTTAAAATCAAAACAAATTCAACTTTCGATCCCTTTTCAATCGATGTGTTTTATTGGAATGCAGCGGCACCTGCCATGCATGCTTTGACTCAAAAATTCAGTGACCAGATTGCAGCTTCCTGTGCACGTGAACCAAAATCAATCGAGGAACTTGCAGTAGAACTACGAGTCGATTCATCGTACCTTGCTGAGCCGATTGAAAAAATGCTTGAAGCTCCTGTCCTTGTAAAAACTGATGATGAAAAATTTCTGACAGATTTTAACTTGATTCCAGAAGGTCTTTGGAAATCGTGGTATCTTGCAAGAAGAAAACTTATGAATGATTTGGAAGTACCGACGCAGCTTTACGAATGCATTTTGAAAAACAAAGAACGTATTATGAAAGCAGGTTATAATTTGAATCAGTTTTCTTTTGAATATCTTCTCTGGTATTTTGTTGCACTTTCAGGACCTCTCACTTCTGAGTTGATTGAAGAAATTGCGGTGGATTATTTCAAAGACGAAATCCCAAAAAGTTACACTAGAAAAAAATTCGGAGTTTTTGGGGAATATTTTCCAAAGTCAAAAGCAGAACCAATTAAGGAAGGTGAACATTACGAACTTGAAGATGATGAAATTATGGTCGGTTGTTTTGAATATGAAAGTTCATTTTGGTTTAATTTTTTAAAGTCTGAACGAAGTGACCTTGCCCATCTGCATATGGCTTTCCCGTGGCTTGATGTTCCAGAACCATTGGATGCAAGTTTTCAAAACGGCAAGGTAGGTTTAATCAATTCTGAAAATTATTATTTTTTCCGTGAAATTGCACTCAATCCTGATTATGAAATTTCGTCTGATGAAGAAGAATTTGTTGCCCGACTTCTTGAACAAAATCTTCTTAAAAAAATTGACGGAAAATTTTATGCAAACATTCCGGTTTTTTCTAAAGCTGATTTTTATGAAATCCGCTGGCTTTTGAAAGAGTCATTCCGCCCGGTGGTAAAAGCTGTTTTTGAAAAGTTTGTTGCAGAAATCAGACGGATTATTGTACCGAATCTCCGTAAAGATTTGATTCCGACTTTTTTTGATTCTGATATTTCGCAAATGTTTAATTTTCAAAGTTCGCTTTACAACTACTGCAAAGAAAACAGACTATGTGAAATACCGGAAGGTTACGCAAATTACACTGGCGGCGTGGCACTCATTTTTCACGAACAATTTTTTGAAAGCGGTCGGGATGGAAAGTGATTTTATAATTTCATCGTCGAATATCAAAAAATCGAATTCCATGTTACAATACCCGCATGAGAAATTATTACAA
>JABUUX010000293.1 GCA_021442965.1 Treponema sp. | reverse complement strand
ATAATACTTTTATTGCTTCCAAATTATCTTCTGTAAAATTCAAATCTAAGATTTTCAACGCATTCATATTTGATGTACAAAATGTGTTTCTCGGAAGCCCAAATGATTCAATGTATTCAAATAACGGAAGATTTGTAAATTCTGTTTTGAAAGGATTCAAACATGAGGTTATTATTAGACAAGATATTGCTATTATGACGCCACTAGACCATCCGCCTCCACAAGACCCACCAATAACATCAACCATATCCATCTCTGATACTTCTGAAAAAATACCATTAGATTGCATGTTCAATAATTCTATTTCATTTAAATCAATTCTTTTCTTTTTTTTTTACCTCATTAAATTATTTTATTGAATATAAATAATATTCAAATTGTATCCGGATTTAAAAAGAATACTATTTATTTCCAAAATCAAAAATATTACTATTTGTTTTAGATTTTTACTTCTTCTCATTCTCGCAAAGTGAGCAACTTAATCAATCCAAAGCTATACTAACCATAAATTTTTCTAACTCCGGGAAGAAATCATTCAAGGTTTTATATTTTTTTCGGTTATTTTCATAATTTGACAAAAAGTCTGCAATTTGAACCATATCTTTCATTTTTAAGGTTTCTGTAAAATAATTATTGAATTGGTTCATTAATTCTTTTGAATATGTTTTTTCCAAAAACTTGTTAGCACAGGCCTGATTAACGGTTTCATTCAAAACATATTTTCCTGAACCATACCCCATACTGGAAAATACACTTGCATTTTGGTAATATTGATTATCAAAATACTCTTGTATAATATGATTTTTATACAGTTTTTCTACAATATCCATAGTCTTAGGATGTGAAAACTCATGTGCACAATTTCCCATAAAAGTTACTTCATTAGTATTTGTATTTACAACCGCATGGGGAATAGTATCACCTTTTTTATTTCTAAAAGATATTCCAAAATTCCCGCCAAGTTCTGTTAAATACAGGCATGGATTATTTTTTGATTTTTTTCCATAGAAACTTGTTATCCAAGCCCCCAGCCCTTTTTCCTGCAAATACGATAACTTTAAATTAATCATTTTTTCATAATAACTTGCATTACTACGAAAGAACTCATCGAAGTTTGTTTTCATTCTAAACTCTTTTATACTTTTTAAATTGTTTTCGAAATAATAAAATCCTTCATTTTTTGCTGGACCTGAAGAAATAATAAAGTGCTTGTTGGAAACAGGCATAATGTATTTTGTATCATCTTCTGTCAAATACATTCCATATTCAGGTAATTTGTGATAGTTTAACCCACTTTTTTTTACTAGAATTACAGCCTCTTCAAAATCATATTGACTGAAATATGAATCAACCTTATCTAAGTATTCTGTTTGCAATACCATATTTTTTGTAAACGGAGGAACATTAGCCAGACGTCCTAAAATCATCATTAATTCCACATTTGGATCTACAATTATATCAATATTTCCAATGGTTTTAATTATTGAATTTGAATTGTAAACGCTTGTTATTTTTCCCCTTTGGCATGAGCAAACAGAAAAGTTAACTAAAATTACTAATAATATAAATGAATTCCGTTTCAAAGTTACCTCTATTCAGAAAAAGATATCTAAAAGAATATATAATATTATAAAAGAGGACTTTAATTTAAAAAGTCCTCAAATTTCTATTTAGAATAATTTATACATTATTCGTTATATAAGGCTAATGTATTAAAAATTTGGTGAGCCAATACATTTGAACATTCTGATGTTTTCATTTCTTACCTCTTTTCCTTGTCGAAATATTAATTTTAATTATATCCGGATTATAATTGAAATATATTTCAATATATGTATGACGACCCTACAAAAATTTACAGTTGTCATACTTGTCTTTATTATATGCAAAAATCCTCTATAATGTAACAAAATCCTTGATACCTACTGTTTCTTCCTGTAAATCTTCTTCGTTCTGATAGAGTCCCATGTTGCAAAAACTGCTGTTCGTAATCCGCATAAATACTTCAGACTGCAGTAACAGATAACCGTCCTTTTTAATTATTCT
>JABUUX010000396.1 GCA_021442965.1 Treponema sp. | reverse complement strand
ACGCTGCATTAAGCAGTTCTTTTAGAACTATCTGAGCAGTGAAAGTACATTCTGTGAACTCTGGTTTGCCTGGGCAAGCATAGCTGTTCCAGCCTGAGACAGAACCTGAGAAGTTGTGAATGATACCATTTCTTTAGCCATATCTGTATCACGGATACGTGATTCAGAAGCCTGAAGGTTTTCAGCACCAATATCAAGACCTTTTACAGTCATATCAAGTCTGTTCTGATATGCACCAAGGTCAGCGCGCTGCTTGTTAATCTTTTTAAGAGCTTCATCCAAAGTACCAATTGCACGGTTTGCTTCGTCTGGAGTTTCCAAAGTCATAATTGTTTCGTCACCAACGTTGCGAAGTCCAAGAGCTGCAGCAGACATTGTTCCAATGTATACCTGAGTTCTCTGGTCCATGTTAGCACCAATGTGGAACCACATAGAAGCTGTTACAACATTTTCACCAGTTGGGCGGGCAAAACGTCCTGTAAGCATATTCATACCGTTGAACTGAGCAGCAGAAGCTACGCGGTCAACTTCAGCGATAAGGGAAGAAACTTCAACCTGAATCTGCATGCGGTCTTCAGCTGAATAGATACCGTTAGATGACTGAACTGCAAGCTGACGGATGCGCTGAACAATGTCAGTTGTTTCCTGAAGGTATCCTTCTGTAGTCTGGATGAAGGAAATACCATTCTGGGCATTCTGTGAAGCCTGGTTCAAACCACGAATCTGGGAACGCATTTTTTCTGAAACTGCGAGTCCTGATGCATCGTCACCAGCACGGTTGATTCTCATGCCTGATGAAAGCTTTTCCATGCTCTTCTGAGAATTGAGATCCTGAATTCCCTGGGAACGCTGAGCGAACATAGCGCTCATATTGTGATTAATAACCATAATACACTCCTTTTTTTGGTTAGTACGATTTTTTGGTTTTGTGCAAACCACTCTCGGAAGCAAAGCTTCCCTGGTGGTTCGCCTCACGGGTTTCCACCACCCTTTACTACACTATCGGAGTGCTAAAAAAATAGTTTAGAAAAAAAATGCAAAAAAAATACAAATTTTTGAAAAAAAAAGCTGTTTGATGGGGAAAATACCCTTCAAACAGCTATATAAAAAGATTTGAATGAATAAAATTATTTATATCAGCTAATCCCGCCATGAGTTATATTTGTCACATTCCAGAATAGCTTTGGCATTTTTAATTCTATCAGCTTCCGGTGAAGGAAGATTTTTCAGTTCATAATCAATGCCTAAATCTTTGTATTTAATTGCTCCAAGCCCATGATAAGGCAGAATTTCTACTCTTTGAACATTATGCAGAGTACGAATAAAATCTCTTGTCTGTGTCAGATAATCATCATTGTCTGTAATTCCAGGGACTAGAACATGTCGTATCCAAATAGGTTTATTAATTTCGTCCAAATATTCAAACATTTCTCGAATATTTACACCGGTTTTCCCAGTCAGTTTTATATGTTCTTCCTCATTAATATGCTTAATATCCATTAGAACAGTGTCAGTCAACCCCATAAGTTTTTGAAATTTCAAAAACCAGTCCCCATTTTTTGTAAAAGGGGCTCCACTTGTGTCTATACAGGTATTAATTCCACGTTCTTTTGCTTTCGTAAAAAGCTCTAACAGAAAATCCAGTTGAACTAAAGGTTCTCCACCGCTGACCGTAATTCCGCCTTTTTTTCCCCAGTAAGCTTTACACGATTCTGCTTCATCCAAAAGTTCGTCTGCAGTGTAATCTTTTCCATCAGAAAGGTTCCAGGAATCAGGATTATGACAGTATTTACATCTTAGTGGGCATCCTGAAAAGAAAATTATAAATCTTACACCAGGTCCGTCCACAGAGCCAAAACTTTCAAGTTGAAATACTTTTCCCATTTTTTTATCTCCAAAAATCTGCAATATCGCATTTTATCATAAACTTTTTTTTATTTACATTTGTTTTCAAAGATTTTTTGTTTTTTTTATGGCGGTTACCGGCTTTGCCGGTCGGGCTACTCCAGGTTCCGCGTCTTACGCGCTCCATTCTGCATGTCGGCGGTT
>JABUUX010000476.1 GCA_021442965.1 Treponema sp. | reverse complement strand
GTGTATAAAAAATCAGACAAATTTAGAAATTTTAATGGTTTTAACTGATTTTGCGTCGGTTTTACACCCCAAAATGATGAATTTTCGAATTTTATCTAAATTCTGCGTCAGAATTACACCCCATTTTATGTATTGCGTCAGATTTACACCCTTCTAAACTGCTTGCTCTGGTGGTGTAAAATTTGCTTGTAAACCTTGTCTGCGTCAGTTTTACACCCCATTTTTTACATAAATTTGGGTCTTTGCGTCAATTTTACACCCCTTTTTAAGAGTTTTTCTTCTATATACTGATTATTCCGATTAAATTTGCGTCAGAAATACACCCTTTCGCCAGTTATTCAAAGAGATCCAGTTGTTCTATTCTTGATTCGGCATCAGGAAGTTGACCTGAAACTTTAGGGAAAAACTGTACATAATAGCTTGTGAAAATCTCAATATTCAGTCCTTTACACCAGTTAAAATCCTTAGTCCCCGGTTCAATATGCTGGATAAGGTCATATTCACCTGTTTCTTCATTCTTTTTTACAATCGATATATCAAAAGACTGAAGTTCAGCGAGACCCTGACAGAAAGGTTTCATAATATATTCAAAGTATTTACGGCTTGTTTTTTGGATGTATTCTACACTTGGAAGATCCATACAATCTTCTATGAGCGACTTTACTTTTCTAATTGTTGCATTTGAATGTTTGTGAAGAGTATTGGTGTTATAGTGAACTGCAAGGTCATATCCAAGATAGAATGTTACAGGATTCTTTGTTGTTGTAATTTCATCCGGGATAATTCCAACTGGAGAAAGATTAAGGTATTTTGCAAGTTCCATTGAAAGAGCAAGCCTTATAAAGCCCTTCTCTATTTTGATTGTTTTTTTATCCAGTTTATCCTGTGTTGTAACAACACGTGTTCCTACATATCCTAAAAGGGGTATAGAACCGAAGTCTTCAATTGTGATTTCTTTGTTTTTTGCTTTTTTAATGGCTTTTTCTTTTACTTCAATACGATATGAGGCAAGATGTTCAATACTCTGTTTTAAAAGGCGGGCAACATTCTTTTTGTTATTTTCGGTATATGAATAACCGGCAACATCAAAGAAAGATTCTACCGGATAATCAAAGTACCTGTTTTTATCAACCAGATTCATATCGTCTGTTTTGTACTGATTTTTCTTTGTAAATTCTTTTATGAGCTGTGCAAAGAGTTTCTTGTCTTCAAGGCTCATAGGAAGGTTTCCTTCTCCGGAACTGTGGAGGTTTATGTCTCCTAAATCCAGAAAATATTCTGCACTTTTATTTCCGACTGCAGGAAGAGTTTGCACTTCATCTTTGGAATTCTTACCGGTTTTTTCAAATACAGGATTGATTACGTTTCCCTGAGAGAACGGTGAAAAGTTTGATTCACTTTCGTTAGTTTTGAGTGATTTTTGGATATTGGTTTTTAATTTTGCCATTTTCCCCTCCCCTACTCTTCACCATTACGTGCAAGAATCTCGTTCCCAAGATTAAGAATTGTGTCCTGAATTTCATCAAGATATGTCAGATATTTATCACCTGCAAGATTCAGCCTTGATTTTACGGTTTTTGAATCCTGTTCACTTGGCTTTAGGTTTCTTGCCTTGATTTTAGGACACATTGTCAGGAATTTTTCTTTATTTTTTTCCGGTTCATCAAAAATGATGAGTCCGATTGTTGTATTCAGTTCATCTAAAGCTTTTTCGTATTCAGTTAAATTGACATTCAAGGATTTCATTTCCGGGAAACTCAAGTGTTCAAAAAGTTGCTGATAAACGAAATTCATTGAATTAAAAAAGGCAAGGCAGATTTTGATGTTTGATGCACCCTGCTTTAGAATTTTTCGTGTATAGTTTCTGTTATTTGGATCTTCTCTATGTGACTGGTTTAAAATATCTTCCAGTGTGAGAAGTTCACGAGTAACAAGACTTTTTTCAATTTCTGAGATATTGAGAGCGTTTATATTTTTTGCAGTCTTTGTACAGATTTTAAGTTGATTCAGAGCAAGCTGGGTTGTTTCAAGATAACGCCAGAATGATTCATC
>JABUUX010000256.1 GCA_021442965.1 Treponema sp. | reverse complement strand
CTACGTACTGTTCAGGAAATGAAAGGCAAGATTGATATTTCTTATGACAAGAAAACCGGAAAATGGAATTTAGAATAAAATTAATTCGTAGAGTTTTTCAAGCGGTGATGAATTGGTAAGACTGCTCCCAGAAAACGCTTACTGAGAGCAGAGTACGTTTGTGTGTGTTTTTATTGGGCGAAGTATGAAATAATAAAAATTATTACAATTGCCCCGATTATGATGCCCCATTTAATAAGCCGTCTCTTTTTCAATGATGCAAATTCATTTTGAATTTGTCGGGCTAATGATCCGATTTCTCCTTCTTTTCCAATGTTTGCTTTGAAAACATTTTCCGCAAATGTTACTTCTTTTAAACTTCCAAACTGTTTCTTTACAAGATCTAAAGTCAATTCAAGAAATTTTTTATAACTTATAAGCCACGGTAATTGTGCAACATTATTCATAAAAATTTGATAGCAACTCTTTACGTGATCCCACTCTGCATCAGCTCCGGCAACATTCTTGAATTCTTTATGATGGGCTTTTGCCGCATTATACCATCTTGTTCTAAAATCAAATGCAGCATTGATAACAATATCCTTATACTCATCTGTTAAATTTGAACTATCTGTAATTGATTGCCAAATCTTAATTGCTTCTACAGCATCGCTTTCTGCACCTGCAAGTGAGAATGAAATAAGGACTGCAGCACCTTTTAAAGCTTTTGCATTTGCCGATGACGGATCGTTAATTAATGCCTGATTACAAAAACTTTTGCATTCCTCTTCGTTATTTGCATTGTATGCATCCATTGCCATTTTCATAGCATTATCAAATTGTTCTGACATTTTTATGTCCTCCTGTAATTTATTTTTATGCAAAGAAAACTCTGCATAAGTTACTGTTTTAATTTTGTTCCGCACTCTCCACAGAACATAGCTCCAGCGGTATATTCACTTCCACAAACATTACAGATAAGTTTCATGGAAGACCCACAAAAAATGCAGAATTTTGATTCGCTTGGATTATCTTTTTTACAGGCAGGACAGAGAATAAATTTATCTCCACATTTTTCACAAAATTTCTTTCCCACAGGCATTTTAGTTCCGCATTTATCACATGTAATGTATTCTCTGTTATTTTGAAAACTTGCAGCGGCAATTCCTGCTAAATTTTGACCAATCATTCCTGCAGAATTTAATCCCAACAAAGCACCGGCAATTCCATTGTTCCCTATATTTTCAGCGGCACTTTGTGTAATATCAAACTGCCTTTCCATTTTGTATATATCCAAATTTTCAGCGTGACGTTTGAATTTCATTTTTTCTTCTATGTCTTTTGACATCAATTCGTGCACTTTTGTAACAATGTCTTTAACTTTTGGATCATCATCAATAATGGGAATAGCTTCTATAAGAAAATGCCGAATTTCCAATCCATATTCATTAAAAATTGAAATTATTTTTTTGTTTACAGAATCATTTACAAGCGTAATTTGTGTTTCTAATTCTATTGGAGAAATATTTTTTGTTCTGGATATGTTTATAATTTCAGATTTAACATTTGTTATAACAAGACTTCTGAAATATTCTTTTAACTTGTCTAATGAAAAATCAGGAGAATTCCCAACTAAATTAACCAGCAAATTTCTGCCATCTTTTATTCTAACAGCATAAGTTCCGCGTGCAGAAACAGGTATAGGAACTATAAAATTCGGTTCAATTAGATTGAAAGGGGAAAGCCCAAACTTAGCATTCATAAATACAGATTTATTTATGAAATAGATTGAAGCTTGAATTGGGGAGTCGCCTCCAAATACTCCTGCAAATAATTGAGATAAGATTGGAAGATTTGAAGTTGCTAAAGTGTGTTGACCTGTCTCAAATATATCGCACACTTTTCCGCCCTTAACAAAAATTGCCTGTTGGTTTTCTCCGACAATAAGTTGTGATCCTAAGCGAATTTCATCCCTTCTTTTCGAATAGTTTTCATCGTGCCACTTCCATATTAAAAGAGATTCTTGCTCTGTAAATTTTATAACATTTGCTACAGCCATTTTCTTTTCGCCTTT
>JABUUX010000377.1 GCA_021442965.1 Treponema sp. | reverse complement strand
AACTATGCTCCCGGTATGTTCTATGACAGAAAGACATGTACAATTCTGGAAACAAATCTAAAAACTCTTTTTAATCAAATAATATCAAACGGCAGATGATTTTCTGCTAAGAGGAAACAAATGAAAAAACTTACTTCCATTACAAAACTTGCAGTGCTTCTTTCGCTGTCAATATTCTGCTTTGCTTCGTGTGCGTCAGTAAAAAAAACTGAAACATCAGAAAAATCTGAGCCCGCACAAAAAACAGAACTTGAAATTCCAATTCCGCTTACACCGGAAGTAAAACCTTTGGAACTTTCTGAAGGACAAAAATCCAAAGCTCAAATTTTTGTAGAAAACATGGGGATAGGAATCAACCTGGGTAACACCATGGAAGCCTGCGGAAACTGGATAAACAAAACTAGCGGAATCAAAGCTTATGAAACAGCCTGGGGAAGTCCTGTTGTTACAAAAGAAATGATTCAGGGATATGCTGACGCTGGATTTAAAACTTTACGTATTCCTGTTGCATGGTCCAATCTTATGGAAGAAGACTATACCATTAATCCGGAACTTTTAAACCGTGTTCAGCAGATTGTAGACTGGGCATTGGAAAGCGGTCTTTACCCTATTGTGAACGAGCACTGGGACGGCGGCTGGTGGGAAACTTTTCCTGCACAAAAAGAAGAATGCATGAAAAAATACACCAGAATGTGGACCCAGATTTTGGAACGTTTTAAAGATTATGACAATCATCTTGTACTGGAATCTTTGAACGAAGAAGGCGGATGGAATTCGGTTTGGAATCGTTGGGGTGGCACTACAGGCAAAGCAGAATCTTTTGCCCTGTTAAATGAAATCAATCAGACATTTGTAAATCTGGCACGGAGTTCAGGTGGAATGAATGCGGAAAGACTTTTACTTATTGCAGGCTATCAGACAGACATTGGACTTACCTGCGACCCTCTTTTTAAAATGCCCGCTGACCCAGCTTACATGTGTGCCGTTTCTGTTCATTACTATACGCCTTCAACATTTGCCATACTTGATAAAGATGCCGACTGGGGTAAATGCCAAAAAACTTGGGGAACCCCAAAAGAAGTTTCAGAACTGGCTTTAAATATGAAAAAAATGAAGACCAGTTTTGTGGATAAAGGTATTCCTGTAATCATTGGTGAATACGGCTGTCCTGACAAGAACAAAGATCCTGAATCTGTACAAAATTATCTAAGGCTTGTATGCCTTCATGCGTACAAAAATGGGATGTGTCCTGTTCTTTGGGATACACCGGGTGGCAGATATAACAGAAAAACCTGCAAGATGGCTGACAATATAATTCAAGAAAACTTCCAGAACGTTGTTAATACAGTTCAACGCTGATTATTCTGTCTGAACTTCATAACTGTATAAAAAGTTTCCGTCTGAATCCAGGAAGGTAAAATCAATTTTACCTTCCGTAGACAGATTCATATCCATATACCCAAAAGCTCTGTTATTAAGCCATACAGAGTAAGGAGATTTGTACTCTAAAGAGTCCAGTATTCCTCCCATAGAACCAATCACCACGTAAGTAACGCCATTTTTTTCCAGTAATTCCATTAAATGATTATGACCTGAAATGACCAAATCAACATTATACTTTTCAAAAATAGGACACAGGTTTTCAATCATGGAAGGAATGTCATACCAGTTTTTATTGTAATTAGTATCTGTATAGCCGCTTGAAATATAAAAACCATGGGAAATGACAATCACCTTTTCTTCTTCGGGTATTTCTTCCAGCTGTTCTATAAGCCATGCTTTTTCTTTTTTACCAAATTCTTCGTCCCCCCAAAGAAGATCCAGAACTAAAAAGTGTACGTCATCATAATCCATCCGAAAATAACGCGGTGCATTTTTTACACCATAAAAAATTTTATTAAAAATAGGATAAGCCGAAATTAATGCATCATGATTTCCCATAACAGAAAAGAAAGGTGTGCCGGCTAAACCCGCATTCAGTTCCTTTACAGGTTCTTCGTATCCGTCTTTAGTATCCCCCCAGTCTGAAATGTCTCCCAAACAAAAAAATGCATCATA
>JABUUX010000088.1 GCA_021442965.1 Treponema sp. | reverse complement strand
CGTGAAAAACTTGCCGCAGAACTTGCGTATGCCAAGGCAAAAGAAATTAAAGTAAATCTGTACGCGGAAGTAGAAGACTCTGCAAAAATCACGCTGACTACAGTTGTAACAAGTGCTAAGCAGGGATACCCGTTTCAGGTAAAGTATAAGATAGACGCAAAGAATTATTATCTTTCAGGATGGAAACTTACCGCAAATGAAAAAGTTCTCGAAGATGGAAAAGATTATAAATGTGTTTTGGGAGAGGGGAATGATGTAGAAATTACTGTTCTTGGTGATTATTCTGCTGTTGATGTTTCACCTGTTGTTATAAATCAGCCGTTAATTAATTTTGAATCATTAAAAAAGAGTGACGGGACTGTTATTGGAAAAGTGTTGTGTAATGGCGTAAGTGTTGAATCAGAGACCTTGCAGGTTGGTGAACCTTATAATATTTCTTTTGGTCTTGATGATAAAAATTATGAATTGAGTACAGTAGAATTTTATCAGAATCATGTTCTGCTTTCGGAACAACAGGTTTCAGACTATTTTGATATCACAGAAAAAACAATTTACAATAAAGTTATTACTGTAAAAACTCCTTTAGCAGACGGTGTAACTGTTAAGGGAATAGTAAACGTTTCAATGAGTGCAGCAGAACGTACAGGTCCAAAAATTTCTTTAAAAAATGTGAAGTTTTCAGCTGCATCTGTTACTCCGTCGGAAAGGTCAAAACTGCAATATTCTAGTAATAAGAGTACATCTTCTTATTTTTTTGTTAATAAATCAGATGTAATAAGTATTCAGCCTGGTATTGAAGAGGGCAGAACGGCAGATTACTATGTTGTTTATGAGCGCTTAAGAAAGATCCCTTCAGGTATGGTTTTACAGAAAGATGACGGGGTATGGATAGATACAGATGTAACAGGTCCTGTTTATCCTTTTTCAGATGATTACACTTTTATTGGAAACGGATTTTCTATTGATAATTGTTATAGTGAAGATTCGAATGTTCAGCCTGATGAAAACGGCTGGCTTAGTTTAGGTGTAAAAGTAAAAGAAGCTGGAATTCATGAGTGGCTTGTTTATGCTGTAGACGAAAAAGGAGTTTCACCAGAGCCGTGTAAGTTTGCCGCTATGGTACGAGTACATACAGGGGACAATAAGACCAGTGACTATGTGGAATTAACAGGGAGTGTGTATACGAATGCTTTGTCTTTTAATTCCAAAATAGAATTTAAGGGATATAACGATTATTTCGGGTATTATGGCGATGCTGGTGGTATTGATGAAACAGAAATTTACGTAAATAGAAGAACCAGACTGCTCGACTATCACATTGCTGCTACAGCTTTAACTCAGAATAAATCAATGACGGGAATTTCAGAAAAAGACTTCGGCACAATTTATACAGATTTATGGAAAAAGTATTATTCGGGTGACAATGCAACGCAAGAAACAATTTTAAAATATGTAATTAATCTTGCTGGTAATAATGAAATTTCTTTTTCGCCAAAGGATTCTGCTCATGTAAAAATGCCGGATTATTTGCCGGGTGATCAAATGTCAGAAGTTTCTGTTTTTTTAGTAGATGAATACGGGAATAAAGTCAGTTCAAGTCTTTTTGAATATCTGTATACCCCAAAAGCGAATGTCTACGATATTGCATTGTATAATACAGATATAAAAAAAGTAAAATTTATGACGCTTGAAGAGTATCTGTCATATCTTAGAACAGGTTCAAAATTTTTCAAACTTTTGGGAATAGTAACTTATAGTTCTTTTTCAGAGACTTTTGTAATGGCTCCTTTTGACTATTCAAAAACTGAATCTAATATAACAACAGTAAAATTTTCATTTGCAGGAACTAATGTTTCAAGTGCCACATATTCTTCTTTGTTTTCTGGCTGGACAGCACAGGATTATTGGGAAAGTGTGAAAGAGTTTATTTCAGAAAAAACATCGACTGAGCGTAATGCTTTGTGGGCTGCTTTTCCAGCTTATGAGGCCTGTTATAAGTTTAATAATTCTCCGGGATTAATACCAAGTGTTAACTGGTTTATTCCGGGACAGTTTGATTTTAGCGGATATTAT
>JABUUX010000058.1 GCA_021442965.1 Treponema sp. | reverse complement strand
CTTCGGTAGTTTTCCGTTTTGTTTCTGACTCTAACTCAGCAGAAGAAAATGATGAAATAAATAAAAAAATCCGACGCACTCTTTTACATAAATATGGTATTGTTGTAGGTCAGACAGTGAGTGACCACAGGGTATGCCTTAAGTTTACACTTTTAAATCCGAACTTGACTCATAAAAAACTTGATGAACTTTCAAGTCTTATTGAAAATTTAGGAAAGTACGGTCGTTGGTGATTTCGATAAACTCAATCACCGTAGGGGCAACTCAATCACCGTAGGGGCAACTCAATCACCGGAAGGACTAACTCTACCACCGGAAGCAAAAAATCTCTAATCTTTTTTCTTCATTTACCGAAATTTTAATTGAAGACTGGAACAAGTCAGGAGTGGAGAAAATGACTACATCAATCGGAAATTTAAACCCTTACTCATACGGCGGTGGAGCTTCTAAACTTTATGTGCCTGTAAGTAAAAATGCAGTTTTATATTCTCATTTTGACCACATCTCTGGTGTTGCTGCAAAAAAAGGTCAAGACGGAGTTTCCATTTCTAAAATCCAGATTCTTAACACAATGATTGAACGGCTTTCTGCCATTAAAAATGAACCGGTAAAATCTTTTACAAATATCAGCGAAGAAACTGCAGAACAGCTCATTAAAAATTATCAGTCACAGATTCAGCATGCTGTTCAGACTGCACCTCAATTTTTAGCCGGAGCAAAGCCGCAGGCTGGTGAAGTTTTTAGTTTTACTGCCTAGTTTTTCTCTGTGTCATTTTCCCAACTGATTTTATAAAATTCCAGCCCCCAGTAAATCGCCTAAAAAAAACTCCAAAAACTCTATTTTGTATACAAGGTTATAACTTAGTGATAGAATAAAAGGTGAAACTATTTTTAGGGGATGTCTAAAAAAGATTCCCGTTTTTTGGAGGCCCAGTATGATTTTTAAAACTAAATCTAAGACTTTCATTTTTTTATGCACAGTTATGTGCGGTTTATCTTTGTTTTTTTATTCCTGCAATAATCCTGCAGCTTTTTCTGGAGACGGAAGCATTTCTTTTGAACTTCCAAAAACTGATCAGGCAAGACTTACAAGCGGCGACATAAGTTTTTATGACATTTCGGTTCAATCTTCAGACGGAACAGTTGTCTTTCAAAACAATAAATTTACCGGAGGTACCTGTACTGTTCCAAATTTAAATTCCGGAAATTACACCATTTCCATAAAAGGATACACCAGTGATTCTACCCGCTCATATCTTGTAACACAAGGTACGAACACTGCAACTGTAACTGCAGGAAATACAAGTGCCGTTTCAATCACTCTTAAAGGCTATGCTTTCTTTATTAACCAAAGTGACAGTGTTTTTGGCTGGGCAAAAGGAGATGATTCAAATTCGGGTAATTCGCCATCCTTCCCTCTTTACAACCTTCAGTCGGCTGTGGAAAAAATTTTAGAAAAAAATGACGGCGAAACTGAATACAGAATTTATGTGGCCGGAGCTTTGGCTCCTAGAAACAAAGAGGAACTAAATGTCCCGAGCACTGCTTCTTCCCGTGGTGTAGGAACTGCAGAAGATTCTGTAGTAATGGCAGATTTTACTTCACTTAAAAACGGAAATCTTAACGTGTTTATTGAAGGCGTTGGTTCTGGTGCTGCTTTGAACGGAGGAAGAACTTACGGCGGAACCATTATTGCAGGAAACTCAGATACATCTATTCCAGGGCTGAATCTAACTCTAAAAAATCTTTCAATTTCAAATGATGCTGAAGCCCCTTCAATAAATCTGAACGGTGCCACACTGAATATAGAAGGTGAAATTACTGTAAAAAATCCAATGACTGTTTACGGCTCTTCTGAAACAAGTGCAACAAAGATTAATGCTGTAAATGAGGATTCATTCATTAAAACCGAAGACAACACAAGTGCCGTAAGGATTCTTACAAACGCATCATTAAAAATGAATGCTGACGGTAAGTTCAAGCTTTCTGTGTCAGGGGATGATACTATATGCAGCATGCCTTTTGTATTAATAGAAGGCGGAAACCTTGAAGCAAATAACTGCAGCTTTTCTAATAGAAAAATTGAAAGT
>JABUUX010000413.1 GCA_021442965.1 Treponema sp. | reverse complement strand
AGTTTTCTGATAAGACCTGAGCGCATCATAAGCTGATGGCTTGCAATAACTGCGTCGTTCGGTGCGTCGCGCAGCGTAGAAATAATTGTTTTTGTTGCTTTCATAATGACATATTATAGTAAAATTTGTTGTTTTATGGAATTGTACGTAATTTTTGTAACTGTTGTTATACTAAACTTTTTTTACTTTCAGTCGATAAACAGAATATGGGTTTCTGCGGTTCAGAAAAAAAAACAACTTTTTCGGCAAAACGGTCATTGATTTTAACTGTATTTTGCTTTTTAGTTGTTTCGTTCTGTTCCGGAGAAGACATTAGATTTCATCTTTGGTCTCAGCTGGATGCTTATCCCGGTTCTGCTGAAGCAAAAGATTTATCTGCCGGTGTTTTTGATTACCCAATTAAATCCATGAAGGAAACGGCACCTTTTTTGGTTTCAGGAATGGTTTACGGCTGGAAATTTACTTACACTCCATCTGATAAAACCCGAGCCGTGAACGAGTTTTTTGAACTAGAGGAAATTCAAAACTTTGAACCCTTAATTTCAAAAATCACTTATGAGGCTCCTTGGATTAGTGAAGAGGATGCCAGACTAAACTGCTGGGTTTGCTTTAAGCGTGATGCTTTTCAAGAAAGGAATTTCCAGCTTTGGTCTTCAATTAAAAATCCTTCTGTTGGTGGCCGAGGCTACGGTTCCATAGAAAAAGGATTTAGTGGGATTGTGGATGCTTCAAAAGATGCCGTAAAAAACGGAATCAGAGACTATTTCCGCAATGAAATCAAGAATAAACCGAAAGAAATCTCGGGAGTGCTCATTATCCGTAAAAATCCTGTTATTGGGATTGTTTCGGGCAAATATGTGATTTACCTTGATTTTTTTATAGATTCGGTTAAAATAATACCATACTCTGTTTATTAGAGATATTGGATATATTTACTTATATCTGGGGGTTATTTACATGAAGAAAACCTTAGCTTTTATTATTTGTCTGCTTACCCTGTCAATTTCTGGTTTTGCACAGGCCACTAACAATGATCCTGGTGCTGAATTCAAAATGGCCCAGAAAGTAGAGCAGCAGAAACTCACTACTCAGATTATTACAGTTCCAGATGGTTTCATTGGACTTGAAAACAAACAGTATATGAGTGATGAAATTCTTAACACTGGTGGAACAATTGTTATGGAGTATTCACCGCTCTACAATGAAGTACGCATTACATATACATGTATGATGCAGCAGTATGAACGTGGAGAAGCTATGAATACTGTTTTAGCTGTTCTTCAGGATTTTTTGGAGCTTACTCAGTATAAAAGTGCTGAAGGAGAAACAAATTCAAAAGAACGCTACTATCACTACACTTACCTTGTTCCAGATAAAGAAAAATATTTCAGAAATGAAAGGGGCTTCAAACTGGCTCAGTTCATTTCATATCTTAAATTCACAAAGTAAAGTATTCACTTTTTACAATAAAATATAGTAAAATTAAGACCGGAGTTCAAAAACTCCGGTTTTTTTATTTTCAGAGGAAAAAAATGGACATCAAAAACACAGTAAAAAATCTTCATCCGCTCGAAATCAAAGTGTTGTTAAAGTACACAGAAAAGGATGAGCTCACTTCAGAAAAACTCCAGAAAGAACTGGACTACAAAGAAGGTCATGCAAACCAGGCATTTTCCTGGCTTGGCGGAAAAGAACTTTTAAAAGAAATCAGCAGAACCCCATATACATTTTTTGAAATTACAGAAGTTGGAAAAAATCTTGCAAAAACTGGCACTGTTGAAGAACGCATGATTAATTACGTTAAAGAAAACGGTGCTCACGTTCTTCCGGAAATTGCCAGTGCAATCGGCGTTGAACAGAAAGATATCGGTTCTGCTTTCGGACCTCTGGCAAAAGACGGTGTTCTGAAAATGAATGCTGAAAAGAAAGCCGAATACACAGGAGCCGCACTCCCGGGAAGAATTGCAGTTACATCTTCACTTTTGAAAAAAGCAAGTGACGCTGGCACTTTGAACAAAGCAGAACTTACTGCTGAAGAACAGGAAGTAATGAACGGTCTTGCAAAAAAACGCGGTGCTGCAGACAGTGCTTT
>JABUUX010000125.1 GCA_021442965.1 Treponema sp. | reverse complement strand
CGATTGGCAAACATTGCCGACATGTTGTGGTTGATAACCATAGTATTCCTCCTTGGAATATGTGTGGGGGAAAATCCTTTTTCCCGGAATGCAAAAATGTGCAAATGTTTACAAGGCTACATCTACACATTCTTGCTTAAATTGCTGACCTGTGCTTCATCGAAGCCGTTACAGTCATTACAATTCTTTATGGTTATCGGCAATATACATGTAAAACTTTAGTAAAAAAATGATTTTTTTTAATTATTTTTTGAAATTTTTTCAATTATTGATTTCATCGCAGAAACTGCTTTACCGCGATGAGATATTGCATTTTTTTCTTCTGGTGAAATTTCTGCTACTGTTTTTCCATATTCTGGAAGAAAAACAATTGGGTCATATCCAAATCCACCGTTTCCAGCTTGTTTTGAAATATCGTCAATAAGTTGACCTTCAAAAGTCTCTTGTACTGTATAAAGTCTGTCATCACCTAAATAAAGAACAAAGGCACAAGTATAATGGCAGCTTCTTGGGCCATGAATAAAGTTTTTGTATTCAGGTTTTGGATTTATTAGAGCGTTGTTCAGTTCTGAAATGATAAAAATATTCTGTTCTTCTTGTGTTATTTTAGAGCCGTCAGGTTTTCCAAATGGAAAATCCGGACCTGCATATCTTGATGAATAAATGCCCGGTCTTCCGTTCAATGCATCTACACAAATCCCCGAGTCGTCAGCTATTACAGGGGCGTGGACTATTTCATAAAGTGCTTTTGCTTTTATAATTGAGTTTTCATAAAAAGTTTCACCTGTTTCTTCAGGATCAAAGTCAATTCCTTCATCTGAAGGTATAACAATCAAATGCTCTGAAAGAATTTCAGACATTTCCTTTTTTTTATGTTTATTTCCTGTTGCTAAGTAAATTTTCATAGCAAAAGCATATCAAATTTGGTTCTCTAAATCAAATCTTTAAGGTTAAAAGTATTTCCTTCTAATTCATCTCTTATTTTCTGGATATAATAACTTACAAGGCGTTCAGAAATGCAAAGTGCTTTTGCTATGGTTTTGTTGGAAGGACATACATGAAATAATCCTTTTTCTAGTTTTTCATTTGATATATGCCATCGCTCGGTATTCTTTTCATATCTTTCTTTGTATTCTTTTTGAAGATATTCTCCTGCGGTTGAAAATAAGTCGTCGGTAATATTATATTTTCTGTGATTGTAGTAGGCATTATTTCTGCATTTCAGAAAATTTTTTCTTTTTTCGTATCTCTTATACAGTCCCTTTTTCAGCTCCTGTACAATTCTGAAAAAATCTTCTTCATCTATTTGATTAATATAACAAATTTGACTTATATCATAATCACTGATATCAAAACAGGCTTTCATTGCAAGTACAACAATAGCTTTTGACAGTGATTTATAACTTCGTTGCTTCATGAATTCTTTTACAGAAACTTTTGAAATTACAGGAGACTTTTTAAGATAATCAAACGGAGTGATTAGTTTTTTCTCGGTTATAAGGACAAAATCATATTTTTCTTCTTCTTCAGAAAAATTATCAATGGAGTGAATAATGGATACCTTGTCTTCCATGTCTTTTTTCATTTCTGAACGTAATTCTGTACGTGCCATTCCCTTTATGCATGAAAATAAATAATTGAAAAAACTGCCGTTTTTTTCATCATAACGGTTAATTATAGAAGGTCCTTTTTTTAAGAACTTCAGAATAATTTCGCTTCTGATATCTTCATTCAAATTTTCCAACTGGAACACTTTGAACTCTGACTGCATAAAAACTGCAATTTCTTCTACAGCTTTTTCTACTGTGATACGGTTTGCTTTTACGTCATCAAGCAATTTTTTGAATGTTAGGTCTTTTCTCATTTTTTAATTCCTAAAACTTTTTGATTAATCTGAAATACATCAGATATATTCATTTTCGGTTTTAGGAATATTAGTTTAATTGGAAAATACTATGTTTTTTAGTATTATTAAGTTAAATATTTGTATTTGTTTTAGGTAAAATCTACATAATTCTTGCAAATTCTTCAATACTTTTGGCATGGGATATAGGAGTTGGAATCGGTGTTGTTTTGGGTGGATTTGTTGCAGAGCTA
>JABUUX010000108.1 GCA_021442965.1 Treponema sp. | reverse complement strand
TGCATTACGCCCGAAATGCGCGGTGTATAATTCGGTGCATCGTCTTCAAATTCACGGCTTCTGAGTGACTGTTCAAAAGTCATCTGTTTGTCCATGCCTTCGTAAATTGTGTCTGTCTGGTCGCCGTTTGTTACAATTGTCTTGTTTCCCAAAACGCGAACAGGTGCATAAATTACAAGATGCGGATCAGAAAGTTTTGCAGGGTCAAATGCCTGTGTGCGGATGCCTTCTCCGTCTTCCACAAAAACTCTGTTTCGGCTGTTTACACTTCGTCCCATAATGAAGTATGCAGTAACTGCGTATTTACCGTCTTCTGAACGACCGATTACAATTCCTCTTCCCGGGTAAGCATTTCCGGAAAGGTCCTGTGCTAAACTGATTGTTTTCATAATACACCTCTTATAACGTGTCCTTCCGAGCCTGTCGAGGAATCTTTTTGAAAAGACCCTTCTCACCTCAACTTCGTTGAGGGTTGCTCAGGGTGACAAAAATTTACATTGCTTCGTGCTGTTTCTCAAGATATTCCATTACTTTATCAATTGTTTTTTGTTTCGGATCTTCTTCATCAGCAGGGAGAGAATCAAGCACGTCTTTGCGGAATTTTCTGCAGTCAATAAGCGGGCTTGCTTTCATTGTGATAACGTCTGGTTCCATAATATCTGCGAGCATATCGTTTGGATTTTCAGGATTAATTGTGAGAACATTTCCCTTTGTAGAAACAAGAATCATTACATCGAACAAACGAAGATAACTGTCTATTTCACGAAGTCCGCGTTTTGTTTCAGGCTTTCCCGGTCTGTAACGAGTTCCGCTTGGGAAAACAAGAATTGCCTGTCCGTCTTTTTTGCATTTATCCATCGCACGCATCGCGGCAAAATTGATTTTTCTTGCACGCTGTTCTTCAGCCTGTTTTTGAAGCTCACGATTGACCAGTTCGGGATCAGCCTTGCCGGGGTTAAGCTCCGTAATTTTACCAGTTGCCGCGTAGATCACCCATTCGACCAGGTTGACAATATGATCGCCAATCCGTTCCAGCAGATGAATCACGGTAATGTAGTGACTGCCATCCTTAATCAGTTCAGGATGGGCGTGCATGCGGTTGATGATTTTTTCATGAACCTGCACGTATTGTTTATCAACTTCCAGATCCATGTTGGCAACAGAGTAAGCCGTCTGTTCATCAGTGTAGACATAGGCATCAAGGGCTTTTTCCAGCATGTGACGCACGGTTTCAGCCATTTGGGCGATGTCGTTTTCAATATCTGGCCAGTGCTGATCCATATCTTTGATGCGGATGGCGTCTCTAGCAATATGAGAGGCATGATCAGCCATTCGTTCCAAATCAGAGCTGGCTTTGAGGATGCTCATGATTGAACGGAACTCGCTTTCTTTTGGCCTCTGAATATTCATCAGTTTAAAGGCGTGCTTTTCCAGATAGGTTTCGCCATCATTGATCAATCGGTCGTTTTCACTGACTTCTTTGGCTAGTGCCACGTCGCGATCAATGAACGCCTTGGTTGCCTTATAAATCTGTTCGGAGGTGTTGATCCCCATTTCCATAAAACGGCCACGCAGTTTTTTAAGCTCGTCGTTAAAAATCTCGTTCATATGATCTCTCTCCTTTATGGGGCTTTTTTCTCTTTGATTACTATACTTGTCTAATGTAAAAAATTTGTAAATATGACGTAAAATTAACGGATTTTATCGAAATTTCGTAAATATTGCGTTTTAATTAGACTTGGAAGAGAAAAGGGGATGGAGAATCATGGAGCAGCGACACTTTCTGCTCATTAGCAAAGACATGGCTTTATACGGAGCAATTGCCGCCGCGTTTGCGGATGAGGGATGGCTGCTGCACCAGACGACTACCGCGGTAGAAGGGGTAGCCAAAATCAAAAAGCACCCATACAGTGGAATTCTATGGGATTTTGACGCTACGCCGCTGGACACGATTTTAGCAACGCTGGACGTCATGCGTCAGATGATGAATGGCCCAATCATCATCATGGGCGAATCGAAGGGCGACGGTACGCAACCTAAGTCGCGCAAGCCATCGACGCGGCACTTCACAATGTAAGCGGCATTGCCGAATGCCTTGT
>JABUUX010000019.1 GCA_021442965.1 Treponema sp. | reverse complement strand
CAATTAATTTTGTTTTGATTTCATTTGATTTTATAAAAAGTCGAATTGCTCCAGAAGGAATTTCTTCCACTTTTTTTTGAGATGATTTAATATCTGAAAAAATTGGATTTCCAAGACAATTTTTTGTTTTTTTTGTAACAACACTCTTATCCAGATTTACACAAGCTGCGATTATTGTATTTCTGGAAGAATTTCCGACTCTCACAATATAATCACCTTTTTCCAAAACAAACTGTTCTAAGAGTTGGTCGTATGAAGCAAAATCCGACAGATAAAATGAAATATCAACTGATTCAGTTTCACCTGGCAATAGATTTGAAGTTTTTGTAAACCCTGCAAACTCTTGATAGGCTTTATCTATTTTTCCGTCTGGCAGAGAAAGATACACCTGCAAAACTTCTTTTCCTGAAAATGTTCCTGTATTTTTTACTTTGATTTTTACAGTAATTTTATCGCTTTCGTTTTTAACTGATTCAACTTCTGTTTCGAACTTTGTATAAGAAAGACCATAACCGAATGGAAATAAAATCTCTTTTTTGAATGTATCAAAATATCTGTAACCAACATAAATACCTTCTTTATATAATGTTTCATCCATGTCACCGAAAGTGCCTTCTTTTGAATAATTATCAAAGGCTGCCCAAGTGGTTGAAAGCTTTCCAGAAGGATTCTGTTTACCAAGTAAAATATCAGAAAGAATTTTTCCTGAATCAACTCCAATCTGTGAAAGTAATAGAATATTTCCAACCTCCATTACAGGAGAAAGATCAACAACACCTCCTACATTCAAAACAAGCATGAACTTTTCAAATCGCCTGTTCAGTTCAAGAATGTCTTTGATTTCTGATTTTGTAAGTTTTACATCACCTTCAGTTACTGTTCGATCGCTTCCCTCACCAGAACTTCTGGCTAAAACATAAATTGCAGCATCACCTTCCCCACACAAATCAATTTCGTAATACGGCTCAACCATCTCTTTACCCATGGAATAAACAATCGGATTTTGGTGACTTTTACGTGCGTCAGCCTTGATTTTTTTTATGAAATATTTTTTTGCATCTGTTCTTTTTTTATCATACTTATTCAGCCATTCTTTTGTAGTAATTTCAAATCCTTCTTTTTCGAGTCCCTCTTCAATTGTAAATGAAAAACGTGAATTAACTTCTCCGGAGCCTGTTCCGCCTTTTACTGTATGTCTAAGTCCTGCTCCAAAAGCTGCCAATTTACATGTTTTTGTAAGAGGAAACTTTCCGTTAGATTTTAAAAGAACCGTACATTCCGCTCCGTTTTTTATAACTATATTTAAATGTTCTTTTTCATACTGATTCATAATGATTTCCTGTTTCTTGTTTAATGAAAAATATTTTTGAGTATTTAATTCAAGAATATAAGTATAAAGATTTTGTTAGTAGTTCCTTTATATGATTTTTTAATGATTCAGGTTCCAAAACTTTAACATCAGGACTGTAATTCATTATAAATCGATCAAGTTCAACAGGATGATTTGTAATAAAATCTAAAGTCACTGAACCATCTT
This sequence comes from Treponema sp., assembly GCA_021442965.1. Next base: position 565 of record JABUUX010000019.1, on the reverse strand, counting down.
TATCCCATGTAGTAATTTGATTTTGAAACCATTCCCTTTCTGCAATGAATTTTGCAATTACCGGAAATACTTTTAGTTTTACATTAATGGGATCACTTGTCCATAAAATACCAACTTTGGGATTAAAGTATTTCGATAAATCAAAATCCGGGAAAGGTGTAAATACGTTTTTTTGTATATGACATTCCTTTATTCTAGGAAAAGCAAACCATCTGAAAGGCTCATCATTAATATGAGAAAAATCATATGCAAGTAAGTACCAGCTTCCTTTATGACATACAATATGATACGGATTTACAGTTCTTTCTTCAGTTGGTTTACCAGAAGTTGCAGAATCATAAACGATATTTAATGTTTTATTAGTTCTTGTTGCACTTAAAATTTTAGTAAATATTTTATTATTAATTTCCGGCATAGCATCAGCAACAATAGAAACAGGAGCGTTTATATAAGGTTTACCTTTTGAAATAATTGACTGGCCTTCCATAATTTTTTCTAAAATAGATTTGAAAGATTTTTTTAACGGAGTATTTTCATATTGTATTAAAAGAACTGAAATAATAGA
>JABUUX010000294.1 GCA_021442965.1 Treponema sp. | reverse complement strand
GCCATTGGAACGGCAGAAACACCGGCAGATCCTATAAGAGGATTGATTTTTTCTTTAAGGAACAGGTTCATTATTTTTGCCATAAGAACTCCACCGGCAGTTGCTATACAGAAGGCTAAAAGACCAAGACCGATAATACCCAATGAGTTCAAGTTACAAATCTTTTCAGGAGTCATTTGAGAACCTACACCCAAAGAAAGAAGAATTGAAACAATATTCATCATTTCGTTTTCCATAGTCTTGGAAAGTCGTTCTACAATACCACACTGTTTTACAAAGTTACCGAATGCAAGCATACCGATAAGCGGTGCGGCAGGTGGAAGAAGAAGAGCTGTAATAACAAGGAGCATTAAAGGGAAAAGAATTTTTTCTGTCTTTGAAACTACGCGAAGCTGCTTCATTTTTATCATTCTTTCTTTTTTGGTTGTAAGAAGATTCATAATAGGCGGCTGAATCATAGGAACCAAAGCCATGTAAGAATAGGCCGCAACAGCAATGACCCCCATCATTTCAGGGGCAAGTTTTCCGGAAACGTAAATAGAAGTAGGACCGTCAGCACCACCGATAATAGCAATGGCAGAAGCCTGAAGCATTGTGTAGTCAATTCCCGGAATAAAGTTTAAAAGAGCAACTCCAAATAGTGTGGCAAAAACACCAAGCTGGGCAGCTCCACCAAGAAGGGCCATTTTAGGATTTGCAATAAGAGGACCGAAGTCTGTCATAGCACCAATTCCCATAAAGATGAGCATTGGGAAAAACTCGTTACCAACACCTGCAGAATAAATGATATGAAGCATTCCGTGAGGAGCGTCTCCCATTCCACCACCCGGGATATTTACAAGAATTGTACCAAACCCGATTGGAATAAGAAGAAGTGGTTCAAATCCTTTTGCTACTGCAAGGTAAACAATAAGAAATCCGATTGCAAGCATTAAAAGGCGCTGCCAGCCCGGAACTACTGCATCTGCACCGTATTCTACAGCATTTGCAGCTTCCTGAGCTTCCTTTTCCGCCTGAGCCTGGGCTCTTTCTTCAGCAGTTTCAGTATGAATCAGCTTGTAAATACCTGTTGATTTTCCAATATTTTTTATAAATGTTAATGGTTCAATACGAGGTACATTTTCAGAGTTTTTAATAATTGTGCTAGAAGCAACCGAAGATCCTGCATTAGAAGCTGTTTTTTCTCCTTTACAGCCTGACATAAATGCAGAAACAGCAAAAGCAATTGCACAGATTAAAAGACAAGCTCTGACTGTATTTTTACTCAGTTTATTTTTATTTTCTTTAACTAATGTTTCCATAAAATAAATCCTTAGTTTATTTCAGCAATTACTGATCCGGCAGAAATCTGACTTCCCGGGGCTGCAATAAAGTGAACCTTACCTGAACTTCCGGCCTTAATTTCAAGTTCCATTTTCATTGATTCTACAAGGAGAATGGTTGTATCAGCAGTAACTGAAGCACCTTCCTGAGCCACATACTTAAGAAGTGTACCGGCAACAGGAGCATTAACAGGTTTTCCACCTGTAGGAGCGGATGAAACAGGTGCCTGTGGAACTGGAGCTGCAGGAGCCTGTGAAGCTGGAGCTGCAACAGGAGCTGGAGCCGGTTGTGAAACAGAGCCACCAATAGAAGCAAGTGCCTGTCCTGCCTGAACCTGAGTTCCCGGCTGAACTTTGAACGTAATTACTCCGTCACAAGGTGCTTTTACTTCAAGTTCCATTTTCATAGATTCAATCATGATTACTGTTTCACCCTTCTTTACCTGACTTCCGTTTGAAGCCACATGTTTAAGAAGTGTACCGGCAACAGGAGAAGGAACATCTTCACCGCCTGAAACAACCGGAGCTGCGGAAGAAGCTGCAGAAACAACAGGAGCAGCACCTGGAGCACCAAAACTTACATTATAAGCCTTTCCGTTTACATTTACGCTCATTGAGTCACCTGCAGGGCCTGTAGTTACATTATAAGTTGTTCCATTAACGTTTACGCTGTATGAACCGCCTTTATTAGTTTTTACTTCACTTACAGGTGCTTCTTTTTTAGCAAAGGCTGTTTTTGCATCAACAGGACCTTTTGCACGGTCTGCAAAGAATTTTGGTGC
>JABUUX010000164.1 GCA_021442965.1 Treponema sp. | reverse complement strand
TTGAAGAATCTTGCAAAAGTGCGGAAAGCCTACAGAGAAGCATACGCGTACAGTATGGCAGCGCTGGAAAACTGCAAGGGAATTTTGTAGAAGGGGTGATGGGGTAGGGCGGATTTCTCAGTCACAAACGGATTTTCCCCCCGGCTACAACCCGTTAATCTCTTCCTCCAGTTCCTTTATAAAATCCATCAGTTCTGAAAATTCTGGATAATCGCCGTAGAACATTAACTGCATGTCGCTGTAATCTTTTTTCAGTTCGGTGAAACGGAATTCCGGCGGGAGAAGTTTCAGTGTGCCGATTTTTGCATTTTCGTAATCTGCCCACTTTCGCGGATAAAATTTCATTTTGAATTCAGCAACTTTCTGTAATAAATCTCGCTGCTGGAAAGCAGATTCTTTGTATTCCGATTTTGCAATCATAAATAAATCGTAATAATGACGGGAGTAACGTGTCGGCATTGAAAGTTCTGCAGGACGGTTTGCTTCGTGGTGGAGGATAGTTGCTTTTTCCCAAAACGAGCGTTCAACAGATGCGGTTCTGATTTCAGTCGAGCTCAGTTCAAAAATCTTTTTATAATATTCTGCAGCGTAAGATTTTATGCTGACCTGTACTGAAGGAGTCCATGCGGCAAGAGCACCGATTTCAAGACGGATAATCTGGAGAATTGAGTCATTAGAAAAAACGAACGGATATTTGAAACAGATTGTCTGCGGATCTTCTTTGTCAATGTAAAATGCATTTTCCAGATTACAGAGTGATTCAAAGTCTTTGTTCAAATTTGGGAGCAGAGTTTTACTAAGAAAAACTTCGGCTTTTGCATTGGCATCTTTATTGAACTTGTCCTGTTTGGTATTGCTCCGTTCTTCCCAAGGTTCGTCTTTTGAAAATCCCAAAATCCGCCAGTCCAGAATCAAATCAATATCTTCTGAAAATCTTTGGATTATGTTGAAACACTTGGAAAGTGATGTACCACCCTTGAATGTGAAAGCATCTTTGAATTCGCATTTGTGAAAAAGATAATCTAGCATGAGGCACACCCAGAAATCTTTTTCAACCAAAGCTTCTGGCAGTCCGCAATTTATGGAAGTGTTTTTAAAAAGAGTTGCCCGGTCTTCGTTTGATAATTTTGCAATTTTGTACATTAGGCTGCCTTCCCATAATTACATATTTTCTTTATGCAGGAATAAATCCACGATGTTGTGTAGCGGGATTCTGTAAGAATTCTTTCTTTTTCTTCTTCAGAGAGTCTGTTCGAAATCTTTCTGATATCGGCATCGGTAATTCTATCTTTCCCGAGAGTTTTAATCGCCTGAATTATGAGAGCCGTTTTGTATGACATTTCTGATGACAGATGTTTCGGGCTTCCTCGTTTGAAATTAATTTTGATATTTTTATACTCAAAAGAAGAGTAGGGACCTGAACTGATGAAAGTCCATTTTGCAGGAACCTGTGTAGAAAGCCCAAGCTGATTCAACGCGGCATTTCCCTCGGGGATAATCTGCCAGCGGTTTTTGCGTGCGAGGGCATTAGCAATTTCAGTCGGAGACGGTTCTTCGTATTCCTGGAGAAGTGAACTGTAACGCGGAATGTAATAAATGCCCTGAATGATTCGGCGGATTTTGCCTTCTTTTTCAAATCTTGAAAAAATCTGGTGAAGCGTGTTCAGTTCTGCAAGGTCAGAATAATCAATTGCAGAAAAAACATAATTTGCGCGAGAAGTATTCAGTTTGTTTTCAATGGTTCTGGTAATAGCCAAATTTTCCATGATTTTACTCGTAATTAAAATTATATTACTTTCGTTACAAAATGGCAAGTGGGGGAGGGGAAGGGGAATAAGTTCAATGGAAAAGCAATTATGAACAGATTATGGTCGAATGGAGATTTTTGTGGTATACTTTCATGTGTGTTTTTTGTCGTATTTCAAATTTAGCATTTGTCACTGCTAATAATCCGTAAACAAATATTCTATTTGGAAGAATAAATAATTTAATGGTATTTTGGGTGTTTTGCGGTATAATATATTCATGCGTTCTTGTATTATTTATTATGTTTAATAAAACGTAAGCTTGCGGTGAACTTTATAAAACACGCTCATCGCTTGTTGTCGAACTTAATAA
>JABUUX010000173.1 GCA_021442965.1 Treponema sp. | reverse complement strand
GAAACCTCCTCTACCCCTCTTGTAAAACTTAATGATTTTGACAACAAAAACTCTACGATTGCTTTAACTATTCCAAACTGTGATAGCGTTGAAGGCATAAAAATAGTTGAAAAGAATGATAATGAAACTTCAAACATTACCGCTATTGTTGGGTACGAAGAAACTGAATACGTTATTGGTGACGGGGAAGACGCTCCTTTAGTAAATCCTTCCATTTTTGACAGAGACCTTTTGGAAGCTGAACTTTTAAAAACAGGACAGACTCTGGATACTGTTGCAAGTTTTACAGTTCCAAGTAACTACAAAATTATAGCTGATGAAACTTTTAAGGAATTAACAAATCTTAAAACAGTAGTACTTCTTTCTGGTCTTACAGAAATCAGAAGCTATGCATTTACAGACTGTGAAAAGCTTAGTTCAGTTAATATCCCTGACACTGTAGTAAACATAGGTCAAAGTGCATTCCAGAACTGCACAAGTTTAACTTCTGTTTCTATTCCGGGAAGTATTGTTAATCTTTCTGATAACATTTTCTCTGGCTGTAGTGCCCTTGCAAATGTAACGTTATCTGAAGGTATCTCTACTTTAGGATATGCCTCTTTTGCACAGTGTACTTCACTTACAGGCATTACACTTCCAGAAAGCCTTGCAGCCATTAATAATTCAGCCTTCAGCGGTTCAGGACTTACGGAAGTAACTATTCCGTCTGATGTAAGTTCTATTATGGGCTGGGCATTTTCAAATTGTGAAAGTCTTACAAGGGTAACCTTTACGGCGGCTTTGGCAAGTGACGGATACGGAACATCTGTATTTGACAGCTGTAACAGCAGCTTAAAGATTTATGTTCCTAGTGAAGCAGAATCAACATTTAAAACCAAATGGTCGGATTATGCAACTTTTATTTATACTGCTATACCTATCAGTACTGCCAGCGAATATAAAGCTGCAGTGGCAGTAATTAACAGCGGAAACTACAATCAGAACATCATCCTAACAAAGAACATTGATTTATCTGGAGAAACTGAAAGTTATGTAATCTGTACAACCTTTGAAAACCCTTATACAGGAACCTTTAATGGTAACGGAAAAACTTTAACAGTGAGCAAAGCTTGCGGAACATTCTACCCTCCATATGAAAATCACAACGGTAATATGAACACTACAAGTGACAATACAGAAGCCTTCTTTGCAGGTATTGTGGGATTCATTGGTGAAGCAGGTATTGTAGAAAATGTAATTGTTAAGTCCAATGATTTTGATTCCGAGGTAAGCGGTATCCAGCACCTGGGCGGTATAGCCTACGGGAACATGGGAACAATAAGAAACTGTGAAAACGACATAAGTTTTACATGTTCTACATATGGAAACATTGGCGGAATATGTACAGAAAACTACGGAACAATTGTTAACTGTATTAATAAAGGAGATATTTCCAATAACTTGATTAATCTTAACTGGGCAGGAAGATGGGAAATGGCCGGAGGTATTGCAGCAGGAAACGGTGTAGACTGTGACAGTAGTGAAGGCTGCGGTATTTTTACATCCCCGGCAAACGAAGAAACAGTTTCAAGTCTTAAGGGATCTATCATAAACTGTGTAAACCTTGGTACCGTTACAACAAAAAACTCTGATGAAGACAACGACATAAACGGTGTTCCTGGTGCCATAGCAGGCTTTAATGGAGAAGGTAATAAAATCTCTAACTGTTACTATAAAAAAGACAGCGTAGTAAAAGGTTCTAATACAACTTCTTATCCTGCTTACAGGCCTACTACTTACACAGGTGTTATACAGGGTACCATTGAATATTGTGCTACAATGTCAGACACAATCACTCTTTTTGCCACCATTACAGCAGGAACAGAAAGTGATTGTGGAGTTGAGCAAATTATATATAAAAGTAAAAGCTATCTAAATGATGCACTGAATGCCTATGTTACTGATAACAACAGTGACGGAAAACTAAAATCCTGGAAAAAAGTGACAACAGATATAGGGCTTAGTTATTAATTAATGCTTTAAAGAAAAAAAGGGCTGTTTAATAAGTTTAAACCGTAGTCAGGGGCTGTCCAAAAAGTTCATATCGTAGTGTCATCCTGAACTCGTTTCAGGATCTCAAT
>JABUUX010000275.1 GCA_021442965.1 Treponema sp. | reverse complement strand
CGAATGGTCTTTCTGTTACAGTTGATTTCAATTCGGGAACTGTGTATTAATGAAATAGGGACTGTCTAAAAACTTAAATATGACATATTTTAGACAGTCCCTATTTTCTATATTTTTTGTAAAGGATTTATTGAACAGCTTTTTTGCTTCTAGATTTAAGAACAAGCAAAAGTCCTATAATTCCAGCGCAGCCTATGATGAGTGGAATAACGGCACTCAGCACAGTATGTTTAATAAGACCTGCAACCAGGAAGCAGACAAAAGAAATACCTGCACAGGTAAGGGCATAAGGCAGCTGACTTGAAACGTGATTTACGTGGTCACATTCTGCTCCTGCCGAAGCCATAATGGTTGTGTCTGAAATTGGAGAGCAGTGGTCACCGCAAACAGCACCAGCCATACAAGCCGAAATAGAAATGATTCTTATTGGGTCATTTACTTCAGGGAATGCTGCAATACAAATTGGGATAAGAATTCCAAATGTTCCCCATGAAGTTCCTGTGGCAAAAGCAAGTCCGCAGGCAATGGCAAAGATAATAGCCGGAAGGAAACTTCTTAGTCCGGCAGCATTTGTAATAAGTCCTGCAACAAATTGTTTTGCACCAAGAGAATCTGTCATTCCTTTGAGTGTCCATGCTAAAGTTAGAATAAGAATGGCAGGAACCATAGCTTTAAATCCTTCAGGTATGCAGTCCATAGCATCTTTGAATGAAAGAATTTTGCGAATCGTATAGAAAATAACAGTTATTATAAGTGCTCCAAAAGATCCAATCATCAAGCCTATAGAAGCATCAGAATCCGAGAACGATTTTACAATGTTCAGAAAATTTGGATTATTTACTTTTACTATTTCTTCTGTACCTTCTACAGTTTCTTCTATCATTTTTGTAAAGAAGCCGCCAGAATAAATCATTCCGATAACACAGAAAATAATCAGAACAGCAATAGGAAGTACTAAATCAATTACTTTCCCTTTTCTTACATCGCCACTTTCTTCCGGATGATTTTCATTCATTATCTTAAGGGCTTTTTCATATTTACTCATTGCACCAAAATCTACATCAATTACAACAAGGGATAGAATCATAACGATTGTAAGGATGGCGTAAAAGTTGAATGGAATAGCTTTACAGAAAAGTAAAAATCCGTTTTCTCCTTCACCGGCAAACCCTGCTACTGCAGCGGCCCATGAAGAAACTGGAGCGATAATACAAACAGGAGCTGCCGTTGAGTCTATAAGGTATGCAAGTTTTTCGCGGCTTATGCCATGTTTGTCTGTAACAGGGCGCATAACTGACCCTACAGTAAGACAGTTGAAATAGTCATCAATAAAAATCAGTATGCCCAAAATGATTGTTGCAATTTGAGCCCCAATCTTTGTTTTGATATGTTTTTGTGCCCATTTTCCGAAAGCTGCAGAACCACCGGCTTTGTTCATAAGGGCTACCATAATTCCAAGAATTACCAGGAAAATCAGAATACCTACATTGTAAGAATCAGAAAGTGAACTGACAAAACCATCTTGTGTAACATGTGTCAGGAATCCGGAAAAACCGCCACCTGCATCAATGGTATAAAAAACACCACCAAGAACGATTCCTGCAAAAAGTGAAGAATATACTTCCTTTGTAATAAGAGCCAGTGCAATAGCAACGAAAGCTGGTACCAGCGACCAGAATGTTTCAATCATCATTTGGAACCATCCTTGCCTTCTTTGAGCGGTTCTTTAATTCCGTCCTTTTCAAGCTTTTCAAGAATTTTAATTGCGTACTCTAAAGCATCAAGAGCATTTGCCTGCGCATATGTTTTGATATCATTCAGAGCTTTGATAGCATCAACATTTGTCATGTTTACCTCCAAAAAAATTGATGTAATAAATAATTATATCACCCAAATATTATTGCTGGCAAAAAAAACTTAATTGAAGAGGACAGATTTTTTTGATAGTATAAAAACAGTTTTGGGGTACTAGCTCATCTGGTAGAGCGTCAGGTTCGCAATCTGAAGGCGGTGGATTCAAGTTCCACGTACTCCATTTTTTTCGAGGATTTATGTTTCTTACAATCTGTTTGAGTTCTACACTTCAAAAGACTGTGACTTTTGATAAAGTCTTACTCACTCATGTAAATCGTTC
>JABUUX010000394.1 GCA_021442965.1 Treponema sp. | reverse complement strand
GCCGCTTCGACCGCTTTTTTATATCGTTCTTTCACTTGACAACTCCCTTGTGGTGATTTAGCATAAATAAAAATGATAGTCTAACTATCACATTTTTAGAGTAACATTGAATTTTTTGCGTGTCAAACGATTTTAAGAATTTTATTTGAAACATACAGATGCTGAAATAAATTCAGCATGACATTACTTTGAAATAATCCGTTTTTTTCAGGAGGAAAACATGGACGAAATATTTGGAAACAAAATGAAAAAATCTGTTATCAAAAAGGGTAACAAGGCAAAAAACAAGTTTATAAAGAAATTCGGTGATGACAGAGAAAAAGTTTATCATCTTACCTCCGAAGCAATTCCCGTTCTTGAAGACCTTGGAGTGCAAAATCTTTTACTCAGTGAAAAAGGAACCCCGTTTGATTTTGAAAAAAAATCACAGTCAGAAAAACCTCTTATAATCGGCAATATCCGCATGGGATTCGGGCATTATAGAATTTCGATTGCACTAGCAAGCTGCGCAAAAGCAATGGGATATACACCTTACTGGTTTGATTTACATTCATTTCAGAACGCAACTGCAGGAAAAATCATAAAAAGTCAGAATGAACTGTATTCTTTAGGCTCAAGACTTTCTCAAAAGAGCACTCTTTTTAACAAGTTTGTGTGGGAACCGATTAACTCAGAAGGATTCCGCCAGTTAAGTTACAATTCAAGCGACCAAAAAGTTGCCCAGCTGTTTGCACCTGTTTATAAAGATTTACCAAAAGACATTCCATTTGTGGGCGCCCATGTTTATCCTGTTCAGGGGGCAGTTCACGCAGGGCTTACAAATGTAATCAATGCAATTCCTGACAACTGGCCGATGGCACTTCACTTGAGCGAAGGGGCTTTGCACACAGTTCAGACAAAATCAAGTTACTTAGGATATCTTGCACTTCGCGGAATGGATAAAGACAACATTTTAAAACCAATGGACAAAGAAGCCATAAAATACACCGGGCACTATGTTGACCATGAACTTGTAGAAAAAATCGAAGAAGACTGCGAGATGAGAATTCAGCGAAAAAAGGAAGGAAAAGCCGTTCGCTATCTTTTGACAATCGGCGGAGCAGGGGCACAAAAAGAAATCTATTCTGACATCATAAAATACCTTGCACCGCAAATTAAGGCGAACAAAGCAGTTTTGTTTTTGAATGTGGGTGACCACAAAAATGTTTGGGAAGAAATGTTAAAAGAAAATCCTGAATTAAAAAATGCACAGACTCACTTTGACAACTTTGAAGAAGCAAAAGAGTTTGCCGCCTTTCTGACCGAAAAAAACAGCGAAATCAGCGGTATCCATGTTTTTTACGACAAAGACATTTTTGCCGCAGTTTACACCACAAACCTTTTGATGCACGGATGCGATGTTCTTGTAACAAAACCGAGTGAACTTGCCTTTTATCCCATTCCAAAACTTTTTATAAGAAGAGTCGGAGGGCATGAAGCGTGGGGTGCAATTCATTCATCAGAAATCGGGGATGGGACTTATGAATGCGAAACTAAAAATTCAGTGCGCGAAATGCTCGATTTATTTCAGGGCGAATCGGGAGTTTTAGAAGAAATGTGCCGTGCCATTATGAAAAACAAAAAAGAAGGCATTTATAACGGCGGTTATGAAGTAATTAAACTTGTAGAAAACAAATAAAATCTAGAAAATTTGTACAGACAAATGCAATACAAAATATAGTTCTATTATTTTATTCTTCCCAAAACTCCAACTTTAAAAGAGAAATACTGAACTGCCGAATTGTATTCAGGAGAAATAGAATACGTTGGCGTAATCTGAAACTCAAGTCTGTCATTAAGCATTTTAGGATGGCTAAAGCGGATTCCTGCACTGAACGAATAAATCTGGTCTACATAAATATTGTTTATATTAATATTCCCGCCGGTTTCTGCCGGAATATTTATAGCAACACCAATTCCAATTTCCGGAACAACACTGAACCCTGCCCCAATAGGAATTAAAGTAAGTGCTGTTGCACAAGCCTGAATATTCATAAGGTTTGCAAGGTTTTCATTTTTTGAAACAAGGTAATTATAATTAGCTTCTACACCCACAGCAAAATTTTTAAAAATCTGTCCTACAAATGGAGTGTCCTGTAAAATCCAAATTGGAATTCCCATTTCAAAATC
>JABUUX010000266.1 GCA_021442965.1 Treponema sp. | reverse complement strand
ATAACGGGGAAATGTAAGGAAATTATGAGAAGCGTGTAAAATTTGGGTAAAATGAGGAGAATGGATATAAGAATCGAAAAATGCCGGCACTTCTGTAGAATTTTTTTTGAGTTTGAAAGCTGTATTTGGCGAATTACTTTTCCAATGTTTTCTTTATAGCGCAAGCAATTTCATATGCTAAATTTACAGGCACAGCATTTCCAATCATTTTATAAGCATTGTCTGTGTCTGTATAAATAAATTTAAAATCATCAGGAAAACCTTGAACACGAGCAACTTCTCTTACAGTCATTCTTCTATACAAATCTTCTTTTCCTGGAACAAATCTACACCAGTTTTTTTCCACTTTTTCCATTTTTGGTGCTTGTGGATGTAACTGACATTGTCTTCCAGATGCTTGTACAGTAAATGCTTGTTCATCCCACTGTTTTACTCTATTACGACTCATAAATATTGGAGAATAAGCTCCTGTAAAATACTCATTATTATTTATTGCAGACGGATTATGTTTGTTTTTTGGAAGTGCCGGAACAGCAGAATCTTTCAAATCCCAAATAATATCTTTCAAACAAATTTTATTTTCATCTTTTTTTGTTGAACCTTCTGGAAATTGGAAATCTATATTCAAATCTTCACGAAAACCAATATAAAAAACCCTTTTGCGTTCTTGAGCAACTCCATAATCCTTTGCATTTACCAGTGTTAAAGACACATTATAACCACAGTCTTTGAACATTTTTAATATATTTTGAACTGCTTCAGCATGTCTGTTAGCAAGCATTCCACTTACATTTTCTGCCAAGAAAAACTTAGGTTTTTTATCTTGCAATATTCTTATATATTCAAAAAATAACTGACCACGGGCATCATTTATTCCTCGTAAAGCACCAGCTTCTGACCAAGATTGACAAGGCGGTCCCCCGATAATTCCATCAATTTCATCAGGAAAATCTGATTCCTTTATATTACGAATGTCACCTTCAATTAATTTTGTTTTAGGGTGATTTACCTTAAAAGTTTCCCAAATAGTTTTGTCAAATTCGTTTGCAACAGGAACTTCAAAACCTGCTTTTTCAAATCCTAAATCAAGTCCACCACAACCACTGAACAAACTAATAACTTTCATTATTCGTCAACCTCAAAAGTTATTAATTTTGCTTCTCTTAACTGAGCAGGATTATTTGGATTTTTTATGTGAATATCTTTTATGCTTATTTTTTCATTTTTATTTGCTAAATCATAAAGTTCAGGTGTATTTTCAAATGAATTAAATTTTTCTGTGTTAATAATACACATAAAATTAAATTTTTTAGAAAAATCCCTTTGATATACATATTTAAATACAGTAAAAGGATTTTCAATTCTCCACATTCCTCGAATTCTTAAATATGTAATTCCAAGTGGATCAACACGATTTACATGTCCCAATTCTTTAGTTTCTGTGAATTCGACATTTGAAATTGATTCAACGCCAGATTTTATTGTTGACTTTATATTTTCGTAAGTTTCTTTGTTAGCACAAAAATCTTCTCCATAAATGAAAGCTAAAGATTCCAAAGAATTACCTTTTACTACACCAACAGCATAAAGCATATCTTTTTCTGTCCATATTTCGCATTCTCGACATTCCTTTTTTATCATCGGAGTATCAGCGAATAACTTTGCTTTTGGATAACTGCTGTTTAATGCAAGTGGTGAATTTCGGTTTTCAATTTTTTTTATTTCAATCGCATCTCCTCCATGAAGCATACAGTCAGGAGGATTATTCTGATTACCTAAATACGAAAAAGTTGCTGAAATTGCAACATTTCTTACTATCTCATCATCAACATCTACTGTATTTGCAAATAAATCTTTAATGTACTCTTCAAGAGCTTCTCCCATATTATTTGCACGATTATGACTGCTTCCTTTACGGATTAGTTCTATTTTGGGATTTTCTACAAGATTTATTATTGCTGAAATTATATTGTTCATTATTATCCCTCTTCTAGTGAGAATATAATAATGATTTTTTATAAATTTTTCTATGTTTCACTCCGATGCGGGATGTTTTTTTAAGATCCCGCCCTTCGACTGGCTCAGGGATTGGGGTCGGGATGACATTTTGTCGTTCGGGGTGATGGCGGATGTTTTTGAGTTTTTCATACCCGAAAGATAACGGGGAAATGTAAGGAAATTATGAGA
>JABUUX010000138.1 GCA_021442965.1 Treponema sp. | reverse complement strand
GCACCAAGAGCAATTGCCTGGTTTCCCATAATCATTGTTTCTGACATAAAAAAAGTTTATCACAAATCTAAAATATTTACATCTCAAAGCCACGGTTTAATATAGCTTTCTCAATTATTTCTGCCTTCGTTAAAATTATATTTATGACAGCAGAAATTTTTTGATACAGGCACCTAAAAAATGTAACTAATCCTTTTTTACTTCCAATTCTGTTTTTTGATGCCTTAGAAACTTCTTCCCAAAATTGAAAGATTTCTGGAATAAAAGTGATGGCAAGTGAAATAATAAATGCAAGATTAAATTTCTCCATGAATGGAAAAAATCTGCAAATAACCTTATGAACGTTCTCAAAACTTTCCCTTATTTCAATTCCTGAAGTGGTTATAAAAATCATCTGACAAGCAAACGTTGAAAAAAAGAATCTTGCTGTATAAATTAATCCATTTTTTAAAGCATCAACCATAATAGGTTTATATAACTCATAAGATTTAAAAATTGATATGTCATTTGGAATTAAACGAAATATTGTTACAAAAAGCCCAAACCATAAAATCCATCTCATTTGTAATACATCAGATAATTTCCCTTTTCCTAAAATCATTAACAAAATGTCTACACAAATGCAATACAAAAACTGGAAATTCAACACTTTATGATACTTATCTTGACCATTGCTTCCAATAAAGACTGTAATACAAAAAACAGTCATAAATAGAATTTTTACTATTGCAGGAATTTTATGTAAAATAGTATTCTCTTTTCTGTAATTAAAAAGTCTTAAAGCCATAATAATCCTTCGTTTGTAGAAAGAGGATTTCTAATACTCCACTGTTCAAGGTTTTCTTTTAATGCATCTTCCGGAGTGCCATCAAAACGTAATTCACCTTTGTCTAAAACAATCATCCTGTTACATAGCCCTAAAATTTTTTCTGTTTCATGAGTTAAAATTAATACCGTCTTTCTTTTATCCTTTAAGTCTTTTAGAATTTTGCAGACATTTTGAACACCAGGATAATCAAGATTGGCAAACGGTTCGTCAAAAATAATTAAATCTCTTTCCATGGCAAGAATTCCTGCAACAGCAAGTCTTCGCTTTTCACCTCCACTCATATTCCTTGCAGGATAATCCCTTTTATGAAAAATTCCGCATTCTTTTAAAGCATTTTCAGTTTTTTGTATTACATCATTTTTTTTGAATCCTAAGTTTTTAACACCAAAAGCAACATCCTCGTATGGAGTTTCTCCAAGAATCTGACAGTCTGCATCTTGAAAAACAAGTCCGGCGTTTCCATTGACTTCAATCCGTCCTTCACTTGGTTTATCAAGATTTGCTATAAGATTCATTAGTACGGTTTTACCAGAACCATTTGACCCTGCAATTAAAACAAAATCACCTTCATAAACATTAAAATTTATTTTATTTAAAGCAATTATTTTATTGGAAAATCTTTTACTTACGTTTATAACTTTCAATATTGGGGACACTATATTCTCCATTATTTTATTTATGAATTAAGTCTTGTGTTTTGTTTCTGAATAATCCTGCAAGTAAAATATTCAGCGTTGTTTTTATAATCATTCCAGGTATAAAAGGGATAACACATACTTTTAATGCATAATCAAAACATTCATCTGTTACCCGAATAAAACCTTGAATTCCGGAAACAAATAGAATAACTTCACCTAGAACTCCTCCAAGAATACACATCCCCCATTTATATAAGCTTTTATATGATTTTCCCGGGTATAAAACAAGTCTTAAAAAAATACCCGAAAAAAAAGCTCCCAAAAGATATCCTATTAAAAAACCTCCTGTAGGACCTGAAATTAAAATCATAATTCCGGCTTTTCCAGAATATACCGGTAATCCTATTGCACCTAAAATTAAAAAAACAAAAACTGCCAATGTTCCCCATAGTGGTCCCAATAGTAAACCGGAAAGAAGAGACAGCATATCCTGAAGAACAATAGGAACGCCTCCTGGAAGTGGAATATGAAAAAAAGCTGCAACACTAATAAAAGCAGCAAATAACGCGGCAAGGACCGGTCCCATTAAATTTCTTTTTGTTTTGTTTTCTTCTGCATCATTAATCATTTTTCCTCCATATTAAAAAGATTTGAAGAAAGTTTGAACTTTCGAGAAATCTTTTTACCGTGCTTTTGTAACGAAGTGAAAAAGCACACTGTATATTAAGTTTGCAACG
>JABUUX010000303.1 GCA_021442965.1 Treponema sp. | reverse complement strand
AAATCAACACAACAGAACTTGCAGACGGAACACTTACAGTAACAGTAAAAGCAACCGACCGAGCCGGAAACGTTAAGACAGAAACAAAGACATATACTGTAAACCAGGAATCAGACAAACCTGTAATAGATTTTTCAAGTAATACAAAAGTAGACACTGCTCTGGATACACACGCAAAAGTTGAAGCTGCAACAAACACAAGCGGAAAGAACATCTTCGGACTGAACTCAAACAACATGCTTTCGGGTTCAGTAACAGATGACGACGGTGTAGGAAAAATTACTGTGCAGGCATTCAAGGCTGACGAAACAACTGCTGTAAGTAATGCAGTTGTATATACAAAAACAGGTTCCTTCAACTGCAATATTAAAGACGCACTCGGCATTACAGAAGCCGGAAACTACGTAATCAAAGTAAATGCCGAAGATGATACAGAAAAAACAGGGCTTACAAATGCAAACAAAGCAGACCAGGTATTACTGTACATTGTAGTAGACGGAGTAGCACCGGCAGTTTCAAATATAAAAGTAGACGGTAAAGCCGCAGACGGAGAAGCCTACATAAAAGGAAATACAACAGTAACATTTGATGTAACAGAAAATCATCTGAAGACTGTAAAAGTTGGCGGAACAGCACAGACACTTCCAACACCAACAACAGAAAACGGAAACAAAAAATATTCGTTCACATATACTCTGACACCGGAAGCAGCAAATAAAAACAAATCATTTGCGCTTGCAATTTATGCCGACGACAAGTCTGATTATTCAACAGAAAACGAAATCAATATTTTCTACGATACATCATCTCCTGTAATCAACAAGCTGGAACTGAACAAGCAGATAACCACATACAAGACAGACGGAAGCGTAGACAAAGCAAACAACGTCAACCAGACAATCACAATCAAGGGAACAGTTGGTGACAATGACGCAGTAGACAAAACAGAAGTAAAGATTCTGAAAGTATCTGATGGAAGTGAAATCCAGAACGTACTTACAGCACAGAGCGGAAACACAGCTTCAAACTTTACATACACAGTTGATACTGCAACAAAACTTACTGACAAAACAGAATACAAACTTTACGTAAAAACATACGACAGAGCAGGAAACACAGCAGAACAGAATGTACAGTTCTACGTAAACCAGGAAACCGATATCCCTTCAATCAGTTTCAATAACGCAAGTTTGGAAAGTGATGCAGTAAACGTATTCGGAACAGCAGGCTGGAAGATAAACGGAATTGCAGAAGATGATGACGGAGAAGTAACTCTTTACCATACATCAAAAGCCGCTGCAAACAAGATTACAGTTTCTGCAAACGGAGCCTTTGAGTATACAATTACAGACCAGACAAGCGGAACAAAATCTGTAAAATTTATTGCGGTAGACAATCATGGTGTTGAAAAAGAAGTAACACTCAACTTTGTAGTGGATAAAGAATCTCCTAAGTTCGGAACAGTTACATTCTATAACAAAAAGGATGCAACAGATTATGAAACAGAAGGAAAAACATATTCAGAAGATATGTTTGTAAAAAAGGATCATAAGATTGAATTCGGAGTTTCGGACGACAACGAAGTAACAAAAGTAGAAGTTGCTGAAGGAAACGGTTCTTATGCTGATAAAACAAGTACAGTTCTTTCAGGAAGCGGTAAAGACAAAACTGTAAGTTACGCACTTAGTAAAACAGACGAAACTTACACATTAAAATTCCGCATTACCGACAAATACAGTTACGCAACAGAAAAGACAGTAAAATACAAGGTAGATACAGTAGAGCCAA
This sequence comes from Treponema sp., assembly GCA_021442965.1. Next base: position 417 of record JABUUX010000303.1, on the reverse strand, counting down.
CAGTACCGAGTGCAGCTGCAACAATTACACCGCAAGCAAACTCAAGCGGCTGGTATAAAAATTCAATGCTTACAATAAGTGTAGGAGAAATCAGTGATACAAACCTTACTGGAGACGTAAACGCAGTTGTTACGGGAGCTTCTGCACAAACAGAATCAATCGGAATGTCAGTAACTTCCGGAACTCCAAAAAAGGCAAACTTCTCCAATACAAGAAGCTTTACAGACGGAGAATCCAGTGTAACTTACACCTTCAGTGATGAAGCAGGTAATACAAGTCAAAAGACTGTAAGCGGAATTAAAGTAGATACTGTATCTCCTGCAATTTCAAAGACAAGCGGAAGTGAATACATAACACTTTCAAGTGGAAGTGAAGGTGTAACAAGCAATGTAAAGATTACGGCAAAACTTACAGCAA
>JABUUX010000372.1 GCA_021442965.1 Treponema sp. | reverse complement strand
CGATATGAACTTTTTGGACAGTCCAGGCAAGGAGCTCGGGTTTTTAAGGGCGGAGCCCTTAGGAGAGGGGGTAGCGGAAAACGTAAGCAACTTGTTGCGTCGTTTGGAGCGAGGGGGAGACATCCCCCCTTCTGTGCTTTTATAATCCCATCATTGCTTCGGTTTATGCTGACAACTTCTTTTCCGGTTCTTTTATGAGCGATTCTAACGGAATATCCAGGCTTTCATGAAGTTTTCGAATCATGCTAATACTGAGCGTGCGTTTTCCGGAAAGGACTTCTGATACTTTTGATTTACTGCCGATGTAAGGAATTAAATCTTTGTTTTTAAGGCTCTGCTGCTCCATTCGGAATTTTATGGCAGAAATCGGGTCTGGAGCGGAAATCGGATAATTTTCATCTTCATATATTTCAACAAGATGGACCAGAAGTTCCATTTCGTCACCTTCTGGAGTTCCAGGAACTGCATCGAAAATTTCTTCAATGCGTTTAAGAGTTGCTTCGTAGTCTTCTTCTGTTTTTAAGATTTTTGGAATAAAGGCTGACATTATGTTTTCTCCATGGTTTGCTTTTTATTTACTCTTTTTCTTTTATTGTGTCAACATTTTAAATATTTTTATTCCGCAAATTTCAACTTTATGCACTGTACTGCAAATTCTTCTGTTTTTTGAAAACTTTATGCAGTATAATGCAAATACTAAACACTGTTTTATCCGTAAAACTTATTGACAGGCAAAAATTCTGCCCCTTATAATTTTCCTTATGATTGAACGGACTGGCTGATGGAGGTGGCAGACTGACTGCCGTTATTCCCCAAAAGTAAAAATTTATTGATTTTGGGGAATAGATGTTTTATAATGTAGTCATGAAACTTATAGAAAGAACAGAATATCTTGATAAGCTTAAAGCGGTTGTCGGGACGCCGGACATCAAGGTTATTACTGGAATGCGCCGTTCGGGAAAGTCCAAGTTACTGGAAGCTTTTATTGAATACCTAAAATCTTCTGGACAGGCAAATATTATTCATATCAATTTCAATCTTCTGGAATTTGAAGAGCTTATTGAATATAAAAAACTGAATGAATACGTTCTTTCAAAATACAAGGAAAGTATGCCTAACTTTCTTTTAATTGATGAAGTGCAGATGTGCGAAGGGTTTGAAAAAACAATCAACAGTCTGCACGCTAAAGGCTTATTTGATATTTATATTACCGGCTCCAATGCCTTTTTGCTTTCAAGTGATCTTGCAACCTTGTTTACCGGTCGAACTTTCGAAATAGAAGTTTTTCCTTTCAGTTTTGCTGAATTCTGCAAGTATTATAACTACACTGATTCTTTTACGGCTTTTGAAAAATATCTGACTGAAGGTGGAATGGCAGGTTCCTATCTCTATTCTCAGCCTGAACAAAAATACGATTACCTTAAAGACATTTTTGAAACCCTGGTTATTCGTGATATCCGCCAGAAGTATAAAATCCGCAACAAAGTTCTTATGGACCGCATTGTAGATTTTTTGATGGATAACATTTCGAATATTTCTTCTGTTCGTTCCATTACAAATGTACTGGCAGGAAACAAGGATAAGATTGACCATAAGACTGTTGGTGCATATCTGCAGTATCTTTGTAATGCTTTTGCTTTTTATAAAGTCCGCCGCTATGACATTCAGGGGAAAAAATATCTGGCAAGTAATGATAAATACTATCTTTGTGACCACAGCTTCCGATTTGCAAACTTGGGAACAAAAAACATGGATTATGGTCGTGTGATGGAAAATATTATTGCCATAGAACTGATGCGACGTGGATATGAAGTGTATGCCGGCGTACTCTACAAAAAAGAGATAGATTTTGTTGCAATTAAGGGAAGTGAAAAACTATATATTCAGGTTTCTGATAATATCAGTGATGAAAAAACATTTGAACGTGAAGTGTCTCTGCTTTTAAGTATCAGGGATGCATATCCAAAACTTTTGATTGCGAATACAAAACATGAAGCTTACGATTATGAAGGTATTCATATCTGCGATATTTCAAAGTGGTTGTTGGGGGTAAATAAATGAGTGTATTCACCGAAGAATCATACGAAAACTCAATCATCCAGCTTTTTGAAAATATGGGCTGGACTCACATTTACGGCCCTGATGTTGAGCGTGATTTTTCGTGTCCTGTTTTTTTGAACGAACTTTTCCCCGCCCTGCAAAAAATCAATCC
>JABUUX010000477.1 GCA_021442965.1 Treponema sp. | reverse complement strand
AAAATTTTCGCCCTTCGCTTCGCGAAGAGATTAGAAATTTAATATGCCATTCTTAACAGTATCATTGTACAATTTTCGTAATTTGAAGAATACAAGAATAGACCTCGCCGCCCGCGAGGTTTATTTTGTAGGAGAAAATGGTCAGGGAAAAAGCAACCTTTTAGAAGCCTTGTATTATTCAGCCTATGGAATTTCATTTAGAACTCATACAGATTCTCATATAGTTCGTCATGGAGAAAAAGATTTTAGTGTAACAGCTTTATTTAATAAAGGAGATTCTGATACACAACAAGTAAGAATCATTTTTGAGAATAACAAAAAAAGAATTGAAAAAAACGGAAAAAAAATTAATGATCGTAAAGAACTTATAAATACAATACCTTGCATCTTGTTTTGTCATGATGATATGAGATTTGCAACAGGAGATCCTGAAGATAAAAGATTTTTTATTGACCAGTCTCTTACTCTTTACGATTCAACTTACATTGATGATCTTAGAAATTATAAAAAAATTTTGAAGAGTCGAAATACAATTTTGAAGGAAAAAAAATTTGAACTTCTTGATATCTATGACCAGCAGTTAGTAAATTTTGGATTGATAATTCAATCAAAAAGAAAAAAAGCAATTTTTTATTTTAATCAAATTTTTGGTAAATTATATGAGGACATAACTGGCATATCAAATCTTAAAATAAGTTATGAACCCAGTTGGAAAGAAATTCAAGAAGGATTAGCAACAAGAACACCATTATTTGAAGATGTAATGAATCATCTAAAAGAAAGACAGGAACTTGATAAGACAATGGAAACAACAATGTCAGGTCCGCATCGTGATAAAATTAATTTTATTTTAGATAACAAATTATTTATGCAGTCAGCATCAACTGGGCAGGCAAGACTTGTTTCTCTTATTTTAAGGGTTGCACAAGCTGTATTTTATACAAGAACTACAGGGTTAAAGCCAGTCCTGCTTATGGATGATGTTTTATTGGAATTAGACCCGGCAAAAAGAACAAAGCTTACAGCTTTACTTCCAGAATATGATCAGTTATTCTGCACTTTTTTACCGGGAGAACCTTATGAAAATTATATGAAAGAAACTACAAAAATATTTGATATAGAAAAGGGGGAATGGTATGGACGAAATAATTAGTTACAAAGAAATGATATCAAAAGTTTTTAAAAATATTGAAGTCGAAAACATAGAACATGCCGATAAAATTTCTTCTATTTGGAAAAAAGTTGTAAGTGGTATAAAAAATACAAGAGATGAATATTACGGTGAAAAAATAGCTGCTCATACAGAAATTGTGGAATTTAAAAATGGTCAGCTTCTTATTGAAGCAGATCATCCAGGATGGATTCAAGCAATGCAACTTTATTCTAAATTTATCATCCGTGGAATGCAAATGAATATTAAAAACTTCAGAGTAGAAAACCTTTGTTTCAGGCTTAAGGGAAGTAATGCAAATTTTGCTGTAGATTACGAAAAAGCTTTAGAAAGGGCAAATAAAAAAAATGAAGAAAAGTTTATACAAGATGAAAAAGAAGTAGAGGATTTTTATAAAAAATCCGGCGCCTTCGGCGCATTAAAGAATTCTAACTCTCATAATTTATCTAATACAAATACACAAGAAACTGAAAACTGTAAAGAAAAATTACCGCCAGACTTTTTGGCAAAACTTGCAAGCCTTGAATCAACCTTGTTGACCAATTCAAAAAATAAATGATATATTTTTATACCCCATTTTATTGTGGTAAAAATGGGACCACTACCGAAATCTTTTTTAAAATATATAAGGAGCTTGTAATATGAAAAGAACATATCAGCCAAGTAAAGTAAAACGTAATAGAAAATTCGGGTTTAGAGCTCGTATGGCAACAAAAGGTGGACGCAAAATTTTAGCTCGTCGCCGTGCTAAGGGCAGAAAAAAGCTTACAGTAGCTGACGAAAAGAAAAAATACTAATTAGAATCTAGGGATGGAAACAGATTTTAATAAAACAGGCTTTTTTACACGCGAAGAGCATATTAAAAAGCCTGAAGATTTTAAAAAACTGTTCAGAAACGGAAAAAAGGTAAGTATTCCTGGTGCAAGACTTTTCTATATGAAAAATGAACTTGGAATAAACAGAATCGGTTTTCCTTTAAATCGTGGCTACGGTAACGCGGTTCAAAGGAACTTATCAAAACGTTACAGCCGGGAAGTCTATCGT
>JABUUX010000096.1 GCA_021442965.1 Treponema sp. | reverse complement strand
TTCATTAATCATATGGAACACGGAGTAAACTTTAGTGGTGAAGAAATGGAAGCTTTACGTGCTGTAATGAACGGTCAGCCAAATCCTTTAGAAGGTAAAAAACTGGATCGCTTTAACGAAAAAATTGCTACAGGAACACAGTTATAATGAATCCATTTGAATTATTTAAAAACGCAGGCGCACTGAAAGAACAGTTGGGTAACGTACAAAATCAGCTTGAAGAAATTACAGCCACAGGCTCTTCCGGCGGACGCATGGTTGAAGTTACACTAAACGGTAAATTTGAAATGCTGGACATAAAATTAGATCCTATCTGTGTGGATAACCGTGATGTTAAAATGCTTGAAGATTTAATTAAAGCAGCCCAGCATGATGCTATCAGTAAGATTCAGGAAAAGATTAAAGAAATATCCGGACCAATGCTTTCGAGCTTGAATATTCCGGGAATGTAATCAGTTTTTGGGGTGGGAAACAATGTCGGCTTTTGATGAATTAACAGATTCTTTTTCCAGACTTCCGGGAATAGGGAAGAAAAGTGCCGCAAGAATTGTAAACTACATTCTAAAACAAGATGCAGCTGAAGCTTTAAAATTTTCACAGCGTCTTTCAGTACTTCACCAAAAAATTAAGCCTTGTACTGTTTGTGGTACATGGACGGAAACAAATCCCTGTCCTGTCTGTTCTGACCCCCTAAGAGACCAAAGCATTATCTGTGTGGTTGAACAGCCGCAGGATGTGGGCACCATAGAAGCCTACAAGGAGTTCCGCGGACTGTATCATGTTTTGGGTGGACTCATAAAACCTTTGGAAGGTATTGGCCCGGATCAGCTTTCCATTGGAGCTTTAGTTAATCGCATTCAAGAAGGAAACGTTCAGGAAATAATTGTTGCAACTAATCCCACTGTAGAAGGTGATACGACGGCTCTTTTCTTAAACAAAGTCATTTCTGAACAATGCCGTGAAAGAGAAGTAAAAGTTACACGTCTTGCAACCGGAATCCCTGTTGGCGGAGACCTGGAATACATAGACAAACGTACCCTTTCTTTAAGTTTTCGCGGACGTACAAGTTTTTAATTTTTTATTTTGTGCTAAACTGATTCTATGGCAAAAGAAGCAAAACAAGTTAAAACAAACGCAATGCGAATTCTGGACGGAATGAATATCTCCTACGAAGTTTTTACCTATGAAGATGACGGGGAACATGAACTTTCACGAGGAGCTGCAAATAATACTGCGGTAAAACTTGGAATTGATCCAGAAACTGTTTATAAGACTATTGTAATGCGAACTGACACAAAAGAAGTGTGCGTCTTCTGTCAAAGTGCAGTAAATGAAATCAACCTTAAAAAAGCCCGAAATGCAGCAGGATGCAAAGAAATATCACCTGTAAAAACTGAAGAATTAATGGCACTTACAGGTTATATTAGAGGCGGTTGTTCTCCACTGGGAATGAAACGCCAGTTTAGAACATTTATTGATGAATTGGCTCAGCTTCATGAAAAAATCCACATTTCAGGCGGGCAGCGAGGTGTACAGATTGCCCTGAATCCTATGGATTTAGTAAAAGCAACCGGGGCAATTCTGGTTGATTTAGCTTTGTAATTATTTTTTTATCTTCCTAAATGAGGGTCTGTAAAATATGGATGTTGTTTTTATTATACTTGCAGTTCTTCTTATAATTGTTGGGATTATTGGATGTTTTGTACCTGTACTTCCGGGACCTCCTTTGGCATGGCTGGGACTTCTTCTTGGATTTTTTTCAAAATACTGTCATCTGAACATTTTTTGGCTTATTTTTACCTTTATTCTGGCAGCAGGTGCCACAGTAATGGATTTTATTCTTCCTGGTATGATTACAAAAGTTACTAAAGGCAGTAAAGCGGCAAGTATCGGGTCTACTATTGGTGTAATTATTGGTCTGTTTATTGGTCCATGGGGAGTTATTTTTGGTCCTTTTGTTGGAGCACTGCTTGGTGAGCTTATTCACAATAAATGGAAATTTGGTCCGGCTCTTAAAGCTGCATGGGGAGCATTTTTAGGATTTTTGGCAGGAATCGGTATAAAACTAATCACAGTTCTTCAGTTTCTTTGGATCTTTATTTTTAGTTTTATTATTGGATAATACGAATTCTGTTAAACAAAAAAGCCTTCAGAAAATCTGAAGGCTTTAAGCGGCTGCTGCAGGTTTTGAACCTGCGACACATGGATTAACAGTCCATTGCTCTACCAGC
>JABUUX010000459.1 GCA_021442965.1 Treponema sp. | reverse complement strand
GGAGAATAATTTATGGCTTTGATAAAATGTAAAAATCTTGTTTGGGGATATAACGGAAGTCCAATTGCGGCCTCTGCATCTTTTGAAGTAAACCGGGGAGACTATCTTTGTATCGTTGGAGAAAATGGAAGCGGAAAATCAACTTTAATCAAAACTCTTTTGGGACTTGAAAAATCAGTGTCCGGTGTTTTTGAATTTTCTGACGGACTTTCAAGACGGGATATCGGTTATCTTCCCCAGCAGAGTGCCATTCAAAAAGATTTTCCGGCTTCGGTTTGGGAAATCGTCCTTTCTGGTACATTAAATAAAATACACTTGAAACCTTTTTATACAAAAAAAGAAAAGCTTATGGCAGAAGAAGCTTTGGAAAAAATGGAAATTAAGGAACTTAGGGATAAATGCTACAGAAATCTTTCCGGAGGTCAGCAGCAGAGGGTTCTTTTAGCACGATGCCTTTGCGCAGCTTCAAAAGTTATTTTTTTGGATGAACCTGTAACAGGGCTGGATCCAAAAGCCATGAACGAAATGTATAAACTCATTTCCAGACTGAATGATGATGGTGTTACAGTAATGATGATTTCTCATGATGTAGATGAAGCCGTAAAATATGCCAGTCACATTCTTACTGTAGGAAAAGATCACTGCCATTTTCAGACTGTAGAAGATTATTTGAGTTACCATGAGAAACACTGCAGACATGATGGATAATTGGTAATAGTAAGATGCAGGATTTTTTTGAATCGGAATAATCTACAAAATGGAATTTTTGTGATATTCTAAAAAATATCAATTTATTAAGTTACTAAAGGAATTAATTATGCAAGAACGAGAAAAACTTGGAAGCCGTATAGGATTTATTCTTTTATCGGCAGCATGTGCAATCGGTTTGGGAAATATCTGGAAGTTTCCGTACATTGTAGGAATTGGAGGAGGGGGACTTTTTGTTCTGGTTTATGTTCTGTTTCTGGTTATTCTGGGGCTTCCTGTTTTAAATATGGAATTTGCCGTTGGGCGCGGAAGTCAGGCAAGTACTTTTAACTCTTTTCGTAAACTTGAAAAAGAAGGACAGAAGTGGCATATACAGGGAATCCCTGCGGTAATAGGAAACATTGTTCTTATGATGTTTTATGTAGTTGTTTGTGGGTGGATGCTTTATTACTTTATTCAGAGTGTAAAGGGAACTTTTGTAAATGTTTCAGCAGACTTTGTTGTGGACCAGTTTGAAAACGGACTTTTGGGAAGCCCAAAAAAACTTGTTTTATGGTCTACTATTGTGTGTTTAGTTGGAGGTCTTGTATGTATTCTAGGACTTCAGAACGGTGTTGAAAAAATAACAGTTGTAATGATGGTTACTCTTTTTGTAATTATGATTGCTATGGCTGTTTACAGTTTTACTCTTCCCGGTGCAAAGGAAGGGTTTAAGTTCTATCTTGTTCCTGATTTTTCAAGAATAAAAGAAACCGGCTTTGCGAATGTTATTGTAGGAGCCATGAATCAGGCATTCTTTACTTTAAGCGTTGGTATGGGCTCAATGTCTATTTTTGGAAGTTACATTGGAAAAGAACGTTCGCTTTTAGGGGAATCTGTTCGGGTTGTTGCTTTGGACACTTTTGTTGCTTTTATGGCGGGTGTGATTATTTTCCCTGCAATTTTTACTTATAATATTGAGCCTGCTGCAGGTCCAAGTCTTATATTTATTACTCTGCCTAATATTTTTTCACGTCTTCCTGGCGGACACTTTTGGGGCAGTCTTTTCTTTCTTCTTATGACATTTGCTGCTTTCAGTACAGTAATTGCTGTGTTTGAAAATATCATTTCAAGCTTTATGGAAATGTTCAATCTTTCCCGCATTATTGCATCAATTATTGTTATGCTGATGATTGCTGTTCTTGCTGTGCCTTGCTGTTTTGGATTCAGTGTTTGGTCTTGGGGATGGCTGAAACCGTTTGGCGGTTCAATTCTTGATTTGGAGGATTTTATTGTCAGTAATCTTGTTCTTCCTTGCGGTGCTTTGGTTTATGTACTTTTCTGTACTCATAAAAAAGGCTGGGGATGGGACAACTATCTTGCAGAATCTAATACCGGGGATGGTTTGAAATTTCCTTCAAAAATCAGATTCTACTGTACTTATATTCTTCCACTTATAATTGCGTTCGTAATTGTTTATGGAATTTGGGATAAGTTCAGAGTGAGATAAAGTATTGAATATTGAATATTGAATAGTGAATAGTGAATAGTGAA
>JABUUX010000285.1 GCA_021442965.1 Treponema sp. | reverse complement strand
GAGATAGGCGATTCGAACGCCCCACCTTTGGCTCCGGAGGCCAACGCTCTATCCAAATGAGCTAATCTCTCTTATAAAAAAAGCTGCCTTAATAGACAGCTTTCAAATGTATTATAATGATTATTGACTATTTATCGTTTACACTATCACTTTTTTCAGATTTTTCAGAAGTTGAAGATAAAGATTTAAGAAGTGAATAAGCTTTCTGTCTAACAGGTGTTACATAGTTATAATCAACAGCAATACGAGCAATAGCATCAATCATTGTTTTTTTATTTTCAGCTGTATCTGATAGTGCTTCAAAAGCATTTAAAACTTCAAATGCCAGACTGGAAGTAGGATTTAAAACTTCATTTCTTCGGTTAGCAAATGCAATGGCATCAATTACTTCATCATTGTTATTAATGCCTATGTCTCCAAGTGAACGTACAGCGGCAGCAATAACCATTGGTTCATTATCTGCTACAGCAATTGAAACAAGAGTATTTTTTGCGTGCTCAGTTTTTACTTTACCTAGTAAGAAGCAAGCCTGTCTTCGTATATCTGGAAAGTTGTTCATTACACGACCATTTGAACGTGTCTGAGAACTTATTCCTTCACCAGCAAGTTTATCAAGGGCTGCAATAACACCTTCTGATGTGTTCCCATCTTCAATTGCAGCTGCAAGATACTGCAATGCAATCTGTTTATTATCGTATTCATCTGAATTGGCTAGACTTGTAATGATATCAGTATCAATATCACTCAAATATTCGTTTTCTACTGATGTTTCAGACTCATTTTTCTTTGCAGACTGTGCAAAAACACATACAGAAGCACAAAGAATCAAGGCTGCAGAAATAATTTTCTTAGTAATTACCATGGATATTCTCCTATTTTTACTATTATCGACTTATTATATTTGAATCCACACCAAAAATCAAATTATTTATTTATGAGATTTCTGGGAGTTTTACAAACCATTTTCCATTTTGTTTAACAAAATAGTAATAAACAACTGTAGTGTTATCTTCCTCTCGAACTTCAACTGCTTTAATGTATCTCTTGGAAATGTAGCGAATTTCTTCAACTTTGCTGACTTTTCTTGAAGGAATAAATACATATTTGAAATAATCACGAAGCCCTTTTAGTTGAATCATCTTATCAGGAAGTTTTTTCTGTGCTTTTCTTAAATTTACAGGATTAGAATAGTATGTAAGTGACTCAGGAGCAATGTATGTTTTCCAATTTTCAAACTCAAAATTTGACATTACACCTGAAAGTTCATCTATGATTTCTAGAATTTCAGCTTTGTCTTTTGCAAATTCGTCATAAGTGATTTCTTCTTCCATTACTTCAATATCACCAATGGAACGAAGGTATTCATCATCTTGAGAAGTTACTTTTACTTCAGGATAAACTTCTTCTACAGAATCTTGAACTCCGGATGTTTCTGTCGTTTCTACTTCTTCTACAACAGTTTCTTGAAGATTGTTAGAGGGTTCTTCGATTTCAGGGGAGGCAGGTGTTTTGTCTTTCACTTCTACACTTGCAGTTCCACAAGAAATAAAAATTATTGAAAATAATATTGCAAAGAGAAATAAAGTATTTTTCATATTCAAATAATACTCTAGTTGTTTAATTTGGTCAAATAATGTAGTTTTTATTTTATGGTAAAAGCAGTATTTGCAGGATCTTTTGATCCGCCAACTTATGGCCATTTAAATGTTATCCAGCGTGCATCAAAACTATTTGATAATCTTGACGTTGTTATATCTGTAAATCCAGAAAAAACTTATTTGTTTTCTGAAAATGAACGTTATGAGATGCTGAAAAATCTTGTTTCTGATTACGATAATGTTGAACTTCATAAATGGAACGGACTGATTGTAAAGTATGCTGAACAAGTCAAGGCTAATGTTCTTGTACGGGGAATTCGTACTCAAAATGATTTTTTGTATGAATTTGATCTTGCTTTGATGAATAAAGCTCTGGATTCGAATATTGAAACTTTATTTATTCCTACTGATGAAGAATTTGCAATCGTTAAATCCAGTTCAATTAAAGAACTGGCAAAATTTGGTGGAAATATTAGTAAAATGGTTCCTCCAAATGTTGAAAAAGCAGTTTTAGAAAAACTTAGAAATAAGTAGCAGATTGCAGAGTCTATAACCAATGAATTGAGTAAAATGATTAAATCTTCTATAATTTTTATATTATGAATAGAAGACTTATTACATCAGCATTACCTTACGTAAACAATATTCCGCATCT
>JABUUX010000086.1 GCA_021442965.1 Treponema sp. | reverse complement strand
TCTTCTTATTTTGGTAATCAAAAAACACTTCCGCAAATTCAATTTCAAAGGGTATTCAGTCTCTTTCACGAATACTCATACCCTAAGGAAGCTATGAGTTATACCTGCCGGGAGTATCGTGCCGGTAAACTCCATTGGCGGAAAATTGACAGGGAACAGTATATTGGCATTGTTATGTATTAAGGGCATCCTTGAGCTGCCCGATGGTTTTAAGCCTTGATATCACAAGGCTTAAAACATCGCTTTTCAAGGAAGGCTTCTAAAAATTGCAATTTTTAGAGACTCCTTTTATTATTTTCTTAACAACAGCCATAGATTTTCGGACATATCTTTTGCCCGTTATTTTATTTTCTACAATGTAGACTGTCTGTGATAATACGGACAGTCTGCTTATACGCCATTCATTTTTTTCAAACAAGAAAACTTTCTGATTCACTGCCCTCTCCTTTCTTCATTTGCAATTGCTGCTGCTATATACCGTTTAATGTCAGTCTCAAAATTAATAGGATTTTGTGCCAGATGTTCCTCCCATCTTGTTGTTTCCGAAATTTCGCAAAGATTTTTCATGGATGATGTTTTAAGCAGATTCAGTAGATGCCTTCCCTTTTCTGTGATTATTATATTTTTCCCATACAAATCGATGTATTTTGATTTTAGAAGTTTCGGAATAAATGTGTGCCGTGTGGCAGATGTTCCCAATCCAGCAAGTTTTTTTGAATCATCTTCATTTTTTGGGTTTTCCATAAAGGCAAGAATTGAAGCCTCATTAAAATGCTTTGGTGCTTTTGTATATTTGGTATGCCACTTGGCATAACTTAACGTCAGGTTTTCCCAGTCAACGGATGAGAAAAACTGTATATTCTCATCGTCATCAGACGACGGAGAAGGTTTTTGTATTCTTCTGTGCTTCTTCCAACCGGCTTCTATAATTTGATTTCCCTTGATTTCAAAATCTTTTCCATCCGCTTTTACGATGGCAACAGTCTGAAGGTATTTGCATGGCAGACCAAAACTGAGCAGGAAGCGTTCAAGGATCAGAAAATAGATTTTTGAATCATCATCAGTTGCTGATGAAGGAAGTATTTCAAGTGGAATAAGAGCATGGTGGGAATCAAGTTTTTCATCATTGAAGTGCCGCTTGTCGGAGGGCTTGATTTCATATTCATTTTGGAGGCTGTTGTAGAGTTCGATTTCACTGGCAAATCTGCTGTATAAATCTTTTACCATTTGAACATTATCTGAACCCATTACTTTGGATGGAGTTCTTGGATATGAAACACATTTGTATTCTTCATAGAGTTTCTGAACAACAGATAAAGTTTTTTCTGCAGAGAATTCATAAAGTCGGAATGCATCTTTTTGTAAATCATTCAGGTTATAAAGCATTGGAGGAAGTTCTTCTTTTTCTGTAGTCTTAAGACTTATAAGTTCGCAAGGAATGTTTTTTAATTTATTTATATCTGAAGTCCATTCCGGAAGAACTCTGAATCTTGTTTTCCCATCTTCTGAATATAACCCTTTTATGAATATGCCATTTGGCACATCTTCAAAAACACCTTCTATTTCAAAATATTCTTCTGATTTGAAATTGTTTATGGAATCACATCTTTCACAAATCGCATTAAGGACAGCAGTCTGTACCCGTCCTACAGGAAGAACTTCTCCGGCCTTGTTTGTAATAAATCTTGTTCCGTTTATGCCGACAAGCCAGTCGGAGTGCTGTCGTGCAAATCCCTGGTCAGAAAGATTATTATAGTCGCTGAGAGGTGAAGCAGAACGGATTCCATTTTTTATTACAGAAGGTGTCAGTGCCTGACTTACCCAGAATCTTTTGATTTTTGAGAAGTCAGAAATGCCGTATGCCATGAGGCACTCCCGGGCTATGATTTCCCCTTCCCTGTCAGCATCGGTAGCAATAAGAATTTCTTTTGATTTGTTTGCTTTTAAAAGTTTTCCAACAGTGGAGGCTGCCGCCTTTAATGCTGGATTGATTCTATATTCAAATCTTTCTGGAATGACAGGAAGGTATTTCCAGCTTTTAAATTTTGGGTCATAAAAAGAAGGTTCTTCCAGTTCGAATAAATGCCCGACACAGTTTGTAATAAGAATTGATTTATCTGTGTCAGTCCAGCATTTTTCTTTTGATGAGAATGAACAGCCAAGTGCTTTTGCAAAATCTTTTGCTACACTGGGCTTTTCTGTAAGTATTAGCATAAAGCTCCATCCGGGCAGACAGAACTGAAAAATATTTTATAAAAAA
>JABUUX010000325.1 GCA_021442965.1 Treponema sp. | reverse complement strand
CGGTTTTCGGCTTGCCCGTTCCTTGTAGGTCTGTATTATAAGCTAGTAAGGCAAGTAGTACAAATTGTGCGAGGAGTGGAGCCGGTAAGGCGGAACGACTGCACAATTTGTAAATGTCGCGAAGCGACAAAAATTTTGGAGAAAATATGCCGTTATTGACACAGTACAAGACATTTTATATTTCTACTTCCGGGGACGACACGCAGAGTGAAGGTTTGAATCACTTTGTAAAAAGCCACAGAATTATCAGCGTAGAAAAGCATTTTGTAAATGACGAAAAAGGCTGTGGCTGGGCTTTTTTGCTTGAGTTTTCAAATTCAGAAAATGGCGGTAGTTCTGTTGGAACTGTAACAACAAAAGTTGACTATAAAGAAATTCTTACTCCTGTAGATTTTGCACTTTATGACAAACTTCGCCAGGCACGCAAAGAACTGAGTGATAAAATGAAGGTTCCTGTTTTTGCAATTTTTTCCAATGAAAATCTTTCAGAAATGGCAAAACAGCGTCCTGATACTGTAGAAAAAGGGGCTGCAATAAAAGGCATAAGCAAAGACAAGGCAGAAAAATATTCTTCCAAATTTTTAGAAATTATAAAAGAAGAATCTCAACAAAACAGCACGTCAGAACCTGCAGATTCAAAAGAAGATTCAGGTGAAAATATGCTGTTTTAAGGGATAAAAGGTGCTGACCGCTGGAACAAAAAGCTTAATAAGGTTGCCCTGCTTCCGGCTCCAACCGGCTTCTGCGTGGCGGCAGTTGGAACAACAACGCTTACAACTGCTCGGTTTCTAACCGGAACAACAACAACCCGAACAACCGCAACAACAACAACGGTTTTCGGCTTGCCCGTTCCTTGAGCTCTTTAAACTGTCGGATGACAGAATACAGACCCGGTTTTCACCTGGTGGAAACACCAAACAAATTTTATACCGTCATTGTGCTGGTAGCGGTAAATATGTACGCGAAGGTTTAATGACGGTTTTTGTTATGAAACGCGAATCAAATCTTTTTGAAAAAATCATAAGTATAGATAATATAAACGAAGCGTTTTTAAAGGCACTTAAAAGAAAAAGAAATTCTCCATCAGCAATTTTTTTCTGCCAGAATGTTGATGAAAATCTTAAAAAAATACAGGCAAGACTTAAATCAGAAAATCCTGACTTCGGTCATTACCGTCAGTTTAAGATTTTTGATCCGAAAGAACGAGTTATCACCGCAGCAACTTTTGAAGAACGTGTAATGCACCATGCCATAATGAATGTGCTGGAAGAAGTATTTGAAAAACAGTTTATTTTCCATACATACGCCTGCCGTAAAAACAAGGGCATGCACAAGGCGGTGGCATACGCACAAAAACAGTGCAGAAAATACAAGTATTTTGCAAAATTTGATGTTCGGAAATACTTTGACAACATCAACCATGAAATATTGAAAACAAAACTTGAACGAATTATTAAGGACAAAGAATGTTTGAATCTGCTTTTCTGTATAATTGATTCGTTTCCAATGGTGGTTTCGACGAGCTCAACCACCGTAACGTCGACGAGCTCAACCACCGTGAGCAACAAAGGGCTTCCGATTGGGAATCTGACGAGCCAGTTTTTTGCAAATCTTTATCTTTCTTCTTTAGACCATTTTATTCTGGAAGAATTGAAAACACCAGTTGTCCGCTATATGGACGATTTTATAGTTTTTGCAGATGACATAAAAAAGGTAAAAAGGTTTATTGAAGAAATCACAATTTTTCTGAAAGAAAAACTTTTTCTTGAATTAAAGCCCGAAACGGTCGGGCTATGCAGTCAGGGAGTGCCGTTTCTGGGTTGCCTTGTAAGACCTGATTCTGTTCATTTACTTAAGAAAACGAGAAACCGCAGAATGAAAAAGATGAAAAATCTGGAACATCTGGTATTGATTGGTAAGATGAGTGAAGAAGAAGCTGGGCAGAGGTGTTCGGCATTGTCGTATTTTTGATTATAGAATTGATAAAAAAAATAAGCAGTAACCGCCTAAGACAATCGTATGCCAATTACTGAACTGAATTGTTGTTTCTATATTCTTGTAATTGGAATGACGTTACCCACGGTGGTTTCGACGAGCTCAACCACCGTAACTTTGACTGGCTCAACCACCGTAACGTCGACTGGTTCAATGATATTGATTACTGCCCAGATACGCTGTACGCAGAAAGTAAACCTATGTAAATTCACATTACAATTTTTACATCAGCAAATTCCCGCACGTCCTTATCAAATGCCACACCGATTTTCA
>JABUUX010000348.1 GCA_021442965.1 Treponema sp. | reverse complement strand
TCATCGCTCATGGTGTCCAGCTGCCGGATGTATAAATCACTTAAGGTGTAGGCTGTTTCCATGGGTAAACCGCCTTCTATACAAAATCGTGTTATCAGAGCAATGGTAATGACCAGATGATATTTCATGTTGCGGATAGGATTCCTTGACAGGATTCCCAGTCCTTCCTTTGTAAGCGGGCTCATGTACTTTTTTACCAGTTCTTCATCTCCGCACTGTACGGCAGAATAGAACGCCATTTCTCCATCATACGGAAGGTGAAATTTTTCATTTTCGCTCTGCACAAAAAGTGCGTGTGCCAGTTCTCGGTTTGTGTTCATAGGTGAATTATACTACCAAATTCATAAATTTTACAAAATAAATTAGTATTTTCCCAAAAAAATTAATATCTATTATAAAAAACCAGTCTTAGTATGTAACTATAAAAGAAAATCTCTATTTATTTTTCCAGGAGGAAATAAAACAATGAAAGCACTTAAAAAAATCATGGTTGCCGGATTGTTCGCTTGTGTTGCTGTTTCAAGCATCACTGCCGCACCAAAAAAGAAGATGTCAAAAGAAGAAAAGGCTGAAATGAAGAAACTTGAAAAAATGTATAAAGACCAGCCTGAATTCATTGACCCTGCAACAGGTAAGCCATACGACTTTGGTGGAATGGAAGTAATCATTGCTGACTGGTGGAGTGATCCAAAAGGCGCTGATACAGTTCCGGCTAAAACAAAGGTAGAAGAAGACAGAAGAAACTGGCACAAATACCTTGGTTACAAATACAACTTCCGCTGTACAGAAAAAGGAATCGGAAGCTGGGGGTCTCACCCACAGTCTGTAGCAAACTATTGTGTTCTTGGTGGAGAAGAAAACTATGTGTTCGTAATTGATATGCGTTCAGTTACAACAGGTGTAAAATCAAAACTCTACTACGATATGTCTAAGAGCAAAGATGTTGACTGGACTCAGAAAAAATATGACAAAGCTACAACAGAACTTATGACTAAGAACGGGGCAGTTTACGGATGCCGCCCAATGGCTCCGGAGCCTCGCACAGGTCTTTTCTTTAACAAAAGACTTCTTTCTGAAGCTAATATTGATCCTGATTCAATCTACGATATGCAGAAAAAAGGTACATGGACTTGGGCAAACTTTGAAAAAGTTCTTAAGCAGGTTACACGCGATATCGATAACGACGGTGTAGTAGATGTTTGGGGAATGGCAAACCACAACACAGAAGTTTGTCATGTTATCCTTGAATCAAACTGTGGTTCAGTAATTGCAAAAGACAAGAACGGAAAATTCATCAACAACATTGAAAGTGAAGCCTCTATTGAAGCAATGGAATGGGGCAATAAAATGCACAACCTTTATGAAATGCCACAGCCAGAAGGTTCTGAATGGAACTGGATGTATGCAGCATTTATGAACGGGGATGCAGCTTTCATGGCAGAACAGGAATACTTTGTTGATACACTTGCAGACATGCAGGATGACTGGGGTTTTGTTTGCTGGCCAATCGGACCACGTGCAAAGGATTATCGTTGTGTAAATATTGATAACATCTATGTTGTTCCATCAGTTTATGGTGATGAACGTGCTGCAAAGATTACAAAGATTTTTGATATCTATCAGACAGAAGCACCTGGATATGATGGCGGCGATGCATGGAAAGAAGATTTCTACGCACGTTTCCGCGATGAACGCGCTGTAGATGAAACACTTGCAATCATGAGAGATCACGGAAGCACACTGCTTTCAAAACTGGTTCCTGGTCTTGAACCTGGTGATGTATTCTGGACAGTATATCCTGGTTGGGAAACAATGCAGGAAGCCTGCGATAAAGTTCGCAACAGCTGGCAGGGTCTCATCAATGAGGTAAATAAATAATCTGATTTAATTCAGAAAAAAACAAAACACTAATCCACTGCGGTTTTCCGTGGTGGATTTTTTTTTAATTTGATTAGTCAAAATTGACAGGTGGAATTTTAGGATTTATTATGAAAATATATTTTTGGACTTAAGGAGGTGTATATGAGTCCGGCAGAAAAAAAAGAACAGGAATTATTACCTGAAAAATACAAACCTATGGGAGCATGGGGATATTTCTGGTTAAGCATACTTTTTTCGGTTCCTGTTGTGGGTTTTGTTTTTCTGATTATTTTTTCTATAAGTGACGGAAATATTTCAAGAAGAAGTTTTGCCCGTTCTCACTGGTGCAGTTTCATTCTTGTAGCAGTTGTCTTTATTATTGTTTTAATAATTGCTTCTGCAGCCGGTATGGGTATTGG
>JABUUX010000312.1 GCA_021442965.1 Treponema sp. | reverse complement strand
ATTTTTCAAAAGATACAAACCTTTGAGAGCAATGTGGTATGCACCATTTGCATCTGCATCGATTGGAAGTTTTGCATCTTTCTCAAATTTCTGCTGTTCTCGGCTGTCAAAGAATTTTCCGTCTGGGGCTTTTACCGGGCTAATCAGGTAGTCTTCTTCGGTGTTTGGAATGCTGTTTCGCATCTGCAAGGTAATCTTGAAGTAATACAAAAGGCTGTCCCAGAAATTTGCAATTTCTTTTGAAGGTTTTTCTCCCTGCTTTAAATCAGCACCGATTTCCAAAATTGAATCAAGAAGATTATTGCCGGAATCATAGTTTATACCGTTTTTGTTGAACAGATTTACAAGACTTTCAGTCAAATCGATTTTTTCTGTTGATTTTGTTTTGGAATTGTAAACAAGTCGGTCTCCGTTTGCATAAACCGTCCACTTTGTCTGTTTCATTTCGGCAGCTCCTTTACCACCAAAGTTTTTGTAGTCAAAAGTAAAGGCGAACATTTTTTCTTTTTCATCAAAACAGATGCTGTCAAACTTTTCAAAAAATTCCCGTTTCTTTGCAACGTTTGTAAGATTTTTCATATCCAGAAGATTTGCAAAGCCTGTTTTAGGATCAATCTTTGAAGTGTAAGCTGCCGGAACATAAAAAATCCATCCGCACTGTTTTCCGAGTTTTGCAAAACTTTCAAATTTGTCTGTAAGCTGATATGCGTTCAAAACTCCGCCCGGTTCTGTCGGCTTTTTGTCTTTGAAAACAAGATAATTTAATTTATCGATAAGCATCTGTTCAAATTTCTGGTAAACCTGACGCTCAACGGCAAAACGTCCGCGTTTAAATCCAAAGTTTAAATCTTCCATAACAAGAATTGCATTATTTTCAATCATCATTTTTGCAATGTCATGAACTACAACAGAAAGGTATCCTTCTTTTAATTCTTTGATATTGCCGATTGTCTGCCAGTTTTTGCGTGCTTTGTCGCGTTCAGTTTCTTTGTTGTGAAGTTTCTGCTGGTAGTCGATTTTTACATTTTTTTCACCGCGCATCTGATCCACAATATTAAGCGTTTTTTGGATTTCAATTTCACCTTTTTGATTAATAAGCGAAAGATAAAGCAGGTGGCGTTCGCCTCGGTCAATTCCAATAATTTTTACTTCAGGATTGTCTTTAAGATATTCAAGAACTTTGTCATTGAATTTTTTTCCTGTGATTTCTGCGGCTTTGAAATTCATTGTAATCGGGCAGTGGAAAAGATAAGTATTTTTGGTGTAATGCTTGTCTTTTACAATTTCGTGAGTAGCAGTTTTTGTTACAATTGTATGCGTTGCTTCAAATTGTTTTGCTTCTTCAGAAAGTTCGCCTGTAAGTTTACTGTTTGCTTTTTTATAGAGCTCCTGGTAAATATCTTCCGGAATTGAAACGCCTTCTTTTGTTGTGCGGTTTACAAGAACAGAACCTTTTTCGTGCTTTGGAGTTTCTTCCTGTTTTATACTTGCAGGGCGGAAGAAAAGTTCAGCCTCTCCGTTTAGTTTTAAAACGGTATCTTTCAAGTTTTCCTCGCTGAAAAGATTTTCCCAATACATTGTATGAAGATTTTTCTTACCCGTAGCTTTCTGTGCAAAGTCTTTATTGTAAATCTGGAAGAGGAGAAGTTTTCCTTCGTCAACGGATTTATCTATGAATTCAGACGGGATTTTAGAGAAAGTGATTTTATACCCCTGTTCTGTAATTTCACGGTAAAAGGCACTTATATCCTCATAAGATTTTGTATCTGAAAAAGTAAAGTTAAATTTTTTCCAGTCTTCATGGCGATTAATTGCATCTTTAAACCAGTTGATTAGTTTATGACAGAACTCTAAATCAAAAGCATCGCCTTTTTTGAATTTTCCTTTTTCATAGCCATCGAGTATTTCTTTTGGAGGATTAAAAGTTCCAAGACCTTTTTGAGAAAAGAATACTTTGGGAAGCATTTTGTTCGGTCCCGGAAGAAGTTTATAAATCATCTTTTCATAACAATCTTTTTCGTCTGTTTCAAAATTAGCATCAAATTTTGGTTTGTCTTTCGGATTAAAAATACCGAGAAAATATTGTCCGTCTTTTTTCAAAAGAATTGCATTGTTCTGATTTTCTTTGTTTTCATCCCATCCATCAGCAAGAGTTGGGCAGTCAAAATTCAACTTAAACTTTTCTTCTGAAGTCGCTTTTTTTGTAACATAATTTCGCACTTTGTTATAAAGTGGAACAACCTTTGAAAGTTCTTCCATTATTTTTTCAAAACGTTCATAGAAAGCAGAATCTTTTTC
>JABUUX010000355.1 GCA_021442965.1 Treponema sp. | reverse complement strand
CACATAAGGGAAATTCTGTCTACCAATAGTGTAGTTTTTCACAATATCACACTATTTAACACTATATATAGTGTATACTGTCTTCTCCAGGTTGTCAATCTTTATCAGAAAATCCGATTATTGGAAGAATCTTTATTCCGTGTAGATGAAATCTACACCATATGTAAAACACAGTGAACTCTGCCGATTACGGAAAAATCATCTGCATCTTCTGTTACAATAAACGGTTCATACTTTGGGTTGTCTGAAATTACTTTGATTCCAACATTATAAATCTTCTGAATACGTTTTATATAGCTTTTCCCCTGATAATGGATTGCATAAATTCCGTCTTCGCCGTCATATCCATGTGTATCGCAGATGAATCTGTCTCCGTCAGAAAAAGTCGGTTCCATAGAATCTCCTCGGACGTATGCACCGCTTAAGGCACTTCCGAAACGTTTTAGTTCTTTTGGTACTGATATATACTCTTGAACTTCATCTGTATCTTGTAAAAACTGACCGTTTCCGGCTGAAAAAGCCTGGTTAATTATCGGAATCATTTTTTGTTTTTCGTCTTTTTTCATATCAGGATAAGATGAAAAATCTTCCCAGGAAAGTCCGATTGCATCCAGCATTTTCAGTGTGACATCCAATGTCGGTAAACGGTGTTTTGACATCTGATCCCTGAATGATTGAACATTCACCCCTATTTTTTCGCAAAGCCAAGTCTGTTTCTTGTCTATTTCGGATAATCTCTGCTTGATTTTATTCCAGAATAATTCAGCATCCATGCTTTCACCTTTAGATTATATATTTTATTCACTATACATTGACGTAAATTAATTATCTGATATAATAGTTTTTAACACATATTTTTAGAAAAATCAATAAAAACATAGTTAAAAAACTATTAGTTATGAATGAATATAGAGCAAAACAATAATTATTTTAAATAATTTTTTTCACTATGACACTCATTGGCATAGTGAACCGTTATAATAGTATTATACGCAAGAGTGCTGCGTTTTGCGTACAAGTATATAAGAAAATGTATGATTAAAAAAGTTAAAAAAATGGAAAGAGAAAAAAAATATTACTGGAGGAGAAAATGTGTAGAGTATTTGATGTAATGTTATTACAGGAAGGCTACAGAACTCTTTGTAAAACGGCTTATAAACCTGTGGAGGAATGCCAGAAAACTGCAGAAATTCGTGAAGGAAGTCTTAAAAAAAATTATCCAAGACCCTTGAATCAGGCGGAGTATGAAAATTTGTTGCAACGTGAAAAGACAAATCCGGAAGGTTTCCCTTTTGATCAAATTGATTTTCATTATCTGACAAAGAAATTTAGACTTGAAAAGATTCAGGTAGTTGATAAGGTTTCAAAATACCTTCTGACAATTCTGAATCTGGCAGAAGATACTCTCAAAAGACTTGCTGATAATGCCTGTGGTATTAAACAGTTGAAAAATTCAGAAATTAAAGAAGATGACCGTAAGTATCAGATAATAAAGAACTCGATAAATTGCTTTATTGATATTTACAGAAATATAAGAATTTCAAGAAAAAGCATATGTAATCCGGAATCAACTGTTATGGCAGGAAAACATTTTGATAAGCTGGAATCAGATTTCAACCTTATTTTGAATCTTTCTCCAGTTCCAGATGAAGTTGTCGTGAATATCGGGGAAACAATCAGTGGAGTTTCGCTGATACGATTCAGTGAACAGAAGAAAGCAGGAATGTCTGACAGAGTTCTGATTGATAATGCTGACAATACGTGTACACGTTTCTTTTCTGTTATTCTGAATTTTGTTCACGGTTTGATTGATGAATTTTCATATTATATGTGTCCTGAGGAGTTTATAAACAATCCTACCTGCTCTGCTCTATTTTTGATTCCCGATGATATGTATACAAGTTTTAATTTCAGCCAGGGAGGTTTGTGTAAATTTGAGATGCAGCCTTTGGACACGGATTTGAATTATAAGAAATCTGTGTTTACAAACACTCTGAAATTTTATCAGGAAGTTCGTTCTTTTCTTGAAACTGCATTATATATTGCAAAAGAAAAAACAAAACAGGTAAAGTTACAACCTGATGATAACGTATTTGAAACTTTTCTTGAGAAATATAAAAGAAATTACCTGAATTCAACAGAAGGCAATATAAAGGAAATTGAAGAAATGATAAGTGCCAGTGCTGGTTTTCGTGAAAAGGTCACTGCCCTTCTTGTTATTATGAATCCTGCTATGTTGGCTGCTCTTGATAAGAATGAAATTCCCTGGGGAATTGAGCGTAAAGAAGGTGAAAGTATAAA
>JABUUX010000441.1 GCA_021442965.1 Treponema sp. | reverse complement strand
TTTAAATCAGGCGGTCAAATTAATGTTTTTAAGGGTAAAAAAAATCTGTACCACGGACTTCAAATTGGTGCAAATATCCTGACAGGAGGTTTTTCTGACGGAGTTTATTTTAAAGATTTTAATGGATTTGAACTTTATATTGGGTACAGAATGTTCATTCCTATTAACCAATGAACCCTAAATCCAATACATACAAATTTTGATTCTTAATTTTTATTTTTCCCTGCCGATAATCATTGTATGGCAGAAAAGAAAAATACAAAAAAATCTAAAAACAAAACAACCGGAATCGGTCTTGCAATCTGGCTCATTATTGCAATCGTTCTGGTAATCATTTTCCTGGTAAAGTGGCCCGATATCCATAATAATCTGATTCGTTCAGGTCTTATTCAGGGTACCATTACAGAAAAACCGGAAAAACCAGAGAAAACTGAAAAGTCTGAAAAAAAGAATAAAACAGAAAAATCTTCTGATTCTGAACCAAAAAGTGAAGCTGTCATTACAATTAAACCGGAACAAAAACCCGAAATTCAAATAACTCAGGAACCGTCATCAGATACAAAACCTGTTACAGAAAAAATTCCAGCTACTACAGACTCAAAACCTGCTGAACAAAAAAAAGAAGACAATCCGAATGTAAAACCTGCTGAACCTGTAAAAATTGAACCTCCGGCTCCTGTTCAGACCTCTGCAAAAATCTGCTTTGTAGTTATTGATGCTGATGGAACTGTAAATTATAAAACCGTATCACGCAGTGTTACTAAAACAGATTCACCTCTTACAACTGCTCTAAACGTACTTTTGGAAGGTCCTTCTGTTTCAGAGAAAAACTGCACTACTCTTATCCCAAAAGGCACAAAACTTTTAAGTGCTTCTGTAAAAAATGACGTAGCTTTCCTTAATTTCAATGATGCTTTTGAATTTAATCCTGACGGAATAGAAGGATATGTTGCCCAATTAAAACAGATAATCATCACTGCAACGGAATTTAAAACTGTAAATTCTGTTCAATTCCTAATTAACGGGCAAAAGAAAGAATATCTGGGTAGCGACGGCGTTTACATAGGTGCGCCGCTATCAAGAACAAGTCTTTAGTACCCAGATACTTTTATATTTTACTGATTTTTTGAAATATAAGATTCTATATATTTTTTCATGGCGGCGTATTCGTTTTGGAATATAGAGAACATAGTAAAATCGAATGCACCGTCATTTCTTTTTTTAAGCAGCTTTACATTACGAACAACATTGTCGTCTGTGTACTGGTAAATTGTGGAAGTAAGTTTGTATCCGCCTTTTTCTGATTTTACAGAAATAGAAGAAGCATCTGCATAACTTTCAAAAGTGCTCATCAAAAGCCTTCGAATAACAAACAAGTCGTACCGGTCTTTTACGTTTTCATTTAACGGAATCTTACTTGCAGAAACCATGGCTGAATCCTCAAAGAACCACAGATTTTCCATAGACTGGGTCCAGTGTGAATCCAAGTATATTTTTCTACCGTCAACTTCATACTCGGTACTTTTTCCGCCCTTTATATTTTTCTGTTTTACATTTTTAACTTCTTTTGTTTTAGGAATCCCCTTAAAGTTGTCAAAAGAAAAATCACTTGAAGAAGCAAGAGTTCCAAATGTTTCCAAGGTAAAAATATCTTTTCCTTCTGCATCAGAAATATTTTTTACGTTAAAAAGCGGAACAAGACAGTCATACTGCACAAAAACTGTTCCACCAAATAAGGGAAAATCTGTAGAAGTCTTTAATCCATTTTCCCAAAAACTTCCCTTTGTCTTGTAACCTTCTGTGCTTGGTTCTACAGGATCAATTTTTATACGGCGTGAAGAAAACTCATAAAGAATATCATGAAGATAATTTACCAAATCTACATCTTCTGTTTCCGGCAAAATCTGAGAAATGATATTTTCTCCAGTCATATTAAAATAATCCAAAGATGAATCTACAGTAAAAAGAATCTGTATATTTTTTTCCGGAAGTTTCTGATTCATATCTGCCGGTGCATAGTAACGCACCTGATATGAATTTTCATTATATCTTAAAATCCCTACATAGCTTTCACGATTAAAAGATTTGTCTTTATAAAAAACATAATCTCCATCGTTATCCAAAAGATATGGTGTAAACCCGGGCAAAGCCGAAAGCGGCAGCAATAACGTTAGTGATATAAGAAAATAAAATATTAATTTTTTCATTTTTGCGTTCATTTAAAATTTAGTTGTTTAATTTATCCAGTTCTGCTTTTACGATTTCTGCAATTTTTGCTGCAGCCTCTGTTAAAGGAACAAGCTGGGCTTC
>JABUUX010000221.1 GCA_021442965.1 Treponema sp. | reverse complement strand
GTGTCATCAGTTGATTCCGCATTTGCAACAAACTACATCTACGGTCAGGACGGCGAGCGCTCAAACAAATACACAGAAAAATCCGAGACACTTTACTTCAACAAAATGTGGACACTCCACACCGACAGCGGAAACGCAACGCACGGCGGGCAGACTGCAAAGAACATTTATCTTGGCGACACGCGGATTGTCACAAAACTGAACAGCGGTTCTGGTGCAACATTCAGCGAAGAAAACGCAAAGCAGTATTTTTATCACAGTGACTACTTGGGTTCGGCAAGTCTGATTTCTGACAAAGACGGCAACGAATACCAGCGCATTGAATACACACCGTACGGCGAAACTTGGGTGGAGAAAACCCAGAACACAGGCCTTGAATGGCTTCCGTATAAGTTCACCGCAAAGGAGATGGATGAAGAGACGGGATTGTATTATTACGGTGCGAGGTATCTTGACCCGAAGTATTCAAGGTGGTTGAGCACGGATCCGGCAATGTCGGATTATATGGCAGGTTCGGATGCCGGTGGGGGCGCATATAATGCAACAAATTTCAGTTTGTATAATTATGGAAATAATAATCCGGTAAAGTACACAGATCCGGATGGAAGAATTACTCAACATAAAGATTTAAAAGGTTCTGATAGGGCAAAAGCAGAACTGAAAGATATAGTTCAATGTTCCTTAAAATATGGTCTGTTTGCCAGTATCAGTGCTACCGTATGGGAAGTATTAAATATTGGTGCTGAAGTTGATGCAGGCAGTGTTGAAGTCAGTGGATCTCTTAACGATGATGTAAAAACGACGGAATCTGCAGGTATTGGTATTGAGTTGGGAGTATTGGATTTCCTAAAAGGAAAATTATCTGTAGAAAAATCAAGAGAGCTTCCAGACGGCGAAGAATTTGACGATTTTACTCAAGTGTTAAAAGATATTTATACAAAAGGTGAAGTTTCTCCTGATATCGAAGCCAGTATTGGTCCGCTTTCTACAAGTGCTGCTGATGAAGATGTAAAAGTTGGAGTTGAAGCAGGTTTGGGAGTTGGTATAGGTATGTGGATAAATTTGAGTGAAATTAAAGACTTTTTCAAAGGTTGGATAAATGGAGATTATTAATATGTCTGGAATTAAACAATTTGGATTTGAAATATTAAACTTTCTGGTTAATCTGGTGATTATTGTTATAGTAATGATTATTGCTAATTTTTTATATCTTGATTTTTGTGAATACAGTAAAGAAGGACTTAAAAGTTTTAATATTATTTTATCAGCACTTTTTATATCATACTTGCTTTTTCAAAATATTTTCTTTCCATCATTTTTTTATATGATAACAAAGAACAGGATAAATTCTTCAATGTTAAATCCTAAAATAGGAATCCTTTGTCATAATTTATTTTTCAATACCATCGTTGTAGGCTCCATTGTCGTAGAAGTTTGTAAATTAAATTATGGAATAAGATTTGTTTCTTTATTGTTACTTTTATTGGATTTTATTCCGTCTTTTATGGAGAGATATTCAAAAAGCTTGACTTGTTATTTATTCAAAATAAGCACAATCAAGATAGAAAAAAGGACTTGACGGTACATTTTTACATTTGCTATACTTGTATAGCAAATGTAAAATAGTTGAAGGAGGAAAATATGCTTGCATTAAGATTAAAACCGGAAATAGAAAACAGACTTACAGCTCTTGCCCTCAAGACCGGAAGAACCAAAACATTCTATGCAACAAAAGCAATAGAACAGCAGCTTGACGATATGGAAGATTATTATCTTGCAGAGGAAGCTTATAAAGAATGGGTTGCCGGAGGAAGTAAGACCGTAAGTCTTGAAGAGGTGAAAAAACATTGTTCACTGTAGAATTCAGTCCGAAAGCGGATAAGCAGGTCTCAAAACTTGAAAAAACAATCCGTAAAGCAATAATTGATTACGTGGACAAAATGAAAACCGCAAATAATATAAAGGAATTATACGACCTGGGAGGAACGGAGCTGGTCGGGAACTTAAAAGGTCTGTGGCGGTTTAAGAACAAAGCCTTTCGCGATTACCGGCTTATTGCTTATATGGCAGATAATAAAATAATCATAACAATTCTTGCAGTTGAAGGCCGAAACGAATCCTATAAAAACAAAGAAGAACTTGCGAAGAAAGCAAGAAAGGGCAGTTTAGAAAAGAAGTGATGACAGAAGAGTTAAGAATAATTATCAAGGAAACGAACTACATCTACGGTCAGGACGGACAGAGGTCAAATAAATACACAGAGAAATCCGAAACGCTTTACTTCAACAAAATGTGGACGCTCCACACCGA
>JABUUX010000091.1 GCA_021442965.1 Treponema sp. | reverse complement strand
CACGGAAGCCGGTGAGTTTAAGTGCGGTCAGTTGTTCGTAAAGATGATTCATCATTGGAGCCCGTATCAGTGGTAATACTCACTGCCTCGTACGTTTTCGTGTTCCATCGTGGATAACAGATCTGGTTTTGGATCCTGAACAGGTTTTTTATCCAGACCTTTTTCTATATATTCTGCTGTTATAGATTCTGATTCTTGCAATGTTGAATTTTCCGGGATATATACAAAACACTTGTTTTCTAAAGCTGCACTAAGACATCGGTGCAAGTGGCCTGTTCCGTGTCCTTTTGCAACAGAAGGCACCATTATTACAGGATTTTTCACACTGTCTGAATTACAGGCTTCAATAATTTGTTCTGTTGTATATGGCTGTAAAGTTTTTCCCAGATACTGTGTAATTCTAACAGCACGAAGATAATCTGAGTAAGTATCTATAGTTGTTCTTAACTGCGGGTGATTGTAGCGTCTTGGCGACGGAATAAATTCACAGTTATATTTTTCTTTGTGGTTATATAATGCAGGTCCTACATGTTCATGGTCATACGAATCTGAAGTTTCTGAGGCTGCTTTTTTTAATGCTGATGCAGATATAATTTCTACACCGCTTCCATGAGGCAGTCCGGAATAGGTTAAATAATCACATTTTGATTTACCCTTATTCTTTTCTTCAAAAAGCAGACAGGATTCCTCTGCAGCTTCATAAAATAAAAACGGATTATCTGCAGTGGCACGGATAACAGTATTACAATCAATCTGATTTAATAAATCTACAAAACGCTTAAGTACATCATCAAGACTGCCGGCAAAACATTCAAAACCTTCTTTCTGACATACGGGCAATAATTCCGGATACGAAGCTTCATCTGTGGCTACAAAATATCGGTCAGCTTTGACTTTATGCATTGAATTTAACACCCAGCTCAATACCGGTTTACCCTGTAAATCTTTTAAGGCTTTACTGGGAAGTCTGGTTGAAGATAATCTGCATTGTACTATAACTACACGATTTGTTTTCATAAAATGCTCCAGTTAAATTATTTTGTCCAGTTTTGAATAAAAGTCTGTAAATCCATTTTGAATTTATACCTGTTACAGCTTACCCATTCCTGAACAGCCTTAAACTGACGTTTTGCTTCAAGGTAACCGCAGGAAGAACGAAGTGCAAAAACAAGAAAATTTGATTTTCTTATATAGCCCTGCTCCATTTTAATTTTTGGAAGCTCATTTTTTAAATAATAACGAAGATAATCAATATTAATAGAATGATCTTCTACGGGAGGTTCTTCAATATAAGAAAACTGAAGAATTGATGTGAGCCTGGTTTCTTCACCCCATAACCATGAACGTACGGCAAGATCAAGATTCTGCCAGTATGGAGAACTGATTGTCCAGTCAAAACCACCTAACTGAATGAATTTATTTCTATTATAAAGAGCAATATAATCAAAAGGATAAAGAGTTTTTAAGCCGTCAGACATTACAGAGTTCTGTTCAATAACAAAATGTGTTTTTTCTGCAC
Organism: Treponema sp.; assembly: GCA_021442965.1. The sequence continues at coordinate 798 of JABUUX010000091.1, read as the reverse complement.
TTGGATTAAATGTACATGGAAGTCCGTTTTTATTTTTATCTGAAAGGCGCGGAACTATACAATAACTTCCAGTCTGTGTAAGTCTGTCTGCCAGATGCTGCATAATAAAACCGGAAGGAATATACAGAGTGTCTCTTAAAACCAGAACATACTCTGTAGAAACTTCGGCCATTCCAATGTTAATTAATTCACCATCTGTAGTTTTTTCTAAAGGAACAACAAATTTGATTGACGGAAATTTTTTTGACATTTCATCAATTGTGGAATTTGTAGGATCATGTTCAATAGAAATTATTGATTTAAAATTACACTGCAGAAGATTTTCAAAAACATGAACTTTAAAATGACTGCCGCTGCTATTTAAAAGAATAACAGAAATATTGAGAGCTTCAGGATTGTAATTCGGCTTTCCACCAATTACCGTTCTTGTAATCTGGTGTTCATTAAAAGTTGTAGGTATAGGATTCATCGCATTTTCCACACAATTCATTATACTTTCGGCCTATATGCTGAACTAAAATGTCATCATTTTTATGCCAGACTTCTTCCAGGCTTTCTTTAAATACATTTCCTACAACATTAGATAAAACACATTCACGGCAGGAAATTACATCTCCATTGGAAAGAATATTCATATCCCTTCTGGTATGCCAGCATGGATTTCTTTCCAGCGGAGATAAATCGGCTGGCTTGCAGGGTGGTAATAATCCTGCAAAATCATCATATTTTTGAATGATTAAATTTCCGCCGCTTGGATTTGTTTTTTCATTCCAATAGGCGAACAGCCCCCGTGAACAT
>JABUUX010000010.1 GCA_021442965.1 Treponema sp. | reverse complement strand
TTTTAGCGGAAAATTATTTCGTACAAATCGCAGTTGTCATCCTGGAAATTTGAACTGCATAAAAATTTACCGTCTGTGGAAATGTCTAACCCGGTGGGCTGATTTCCGCCTGAAACTTTTAATAATTCTTTTCCATCAATAACATCAATTACTGTAAGTATTCCGTTTTCGGGGCTGCGTTTTGTGTAATCTTCAGGATTATTACGCCCACGGGAAGAAACAAAAAGATACCTGTCATTCAAAAGGCAGATGGTGTTAGGGTTATTATGAACCTTCCACGTTCTTGTAACAGTAAAAGTTTTTACGTCAAACTCAAAAGTTGTAAAGTGATACATGTCGCTTATATAGGCTTTGGATTCTGATGAGTTTAAAACAATGTGTCTCATGGCAGATTTTTCTACTTTGTATTCAGAAAGTTTTTTTCCGTCGGAAGTTTGAAATTTCTGAATCTGTCCGCCGTCATAGCAGGCAACAAGTATTTCTTCACCTTTACTCAAAAACGAGATGCCTCTGGGAGCGACTCCTGTGGGAATTATTTTTTTTATTTTTCCTGTATCATACTCAATAATACTTACATTGTTAGAAACCCAGTTAGAAACAGCCAGAAGATTTTTGTCTTTGTTCCATGCTATAAATTTGGACCATGTTCCACCCGTAGAAAGTGTTCTTTTGTATTCAAAACCAGGGTAAGAATATTCATAAATATTTCCTGTGGTCATTTGGGAAACAAAGAATGCGTTTTTTTCCGGAATAAACAATCCTTCAGCGAAGCCAAGTTTTGAAGAGTTTGGCGGAGAAATAACTTTGGAATCTTCTGTATTTTTTGTGTTAATTACTCGAAAGCCTTTGTCATCCAAAAGGGGTAGAACTAAGTATTTGTTGTCAGGCGAAAATAAAACTTGCTTTGGCTGGGAGCCTGTATTCATAGTTTTAATTTTATTAAGTGCCAATGATTCCGAAAAAGCAAGGTTAATAAAAAAAATATTCAGTAAAAAAATTAAAAATTTCTTCATATCTTCTATTATAAAGATGTTTTACGAAAATAAAAAGAAATTGAAAATGAGAGCGCCTAAAACTTGAAATATGGGTCTATGTGCTATAATCTGAAATATGATTTTAGGAAAAATATGAAAACTAAAAAAAAGACTGACGAACGAAAATACCACAAAGAATACGGTCTGTGGTCAAATACACGGTTTGTTCTTAGCTCGGCATGGAAATATGATAAAAAAATTTATCTACTCACTTTTTTGAGCATAATCATTGCGCCACTTTCAAAATATCTTTGGACCATCTTGAGTAAAATAGTAATTGATATTGCAACGCGTGAAAGATTTTATTCTAAAAATATTCTTATCCTTGGTGCTTCGGTTTTTACAGTTGTTTTAATCCTTATTGGAGTGATTGAAATTTTTACGGGTAATGACAGGTGGTGGCGTGAAACTTATGTGCGAATCCGTCTTATGAGTATAAAAAATTCGGTTTCTATGAAAATCGATTTTGCACATTTGGAAGATACAGATGTTTTGGATTGTTACCAAAAAGCGGGAAATGCATGCTCGGGAGATACAAACGGAGTTGAAGGACTTTTAAAGTCGGTGCTGGATTTTGCTGTTGAACTTTCCGGAATGTTTGCAGGTCTTGCTATTATGGCCACTTTGAACGGATGGATTGTAGTAGCGATTCTTTTTTTGACTGTGATTCAAGGAATTTTTAGTAATCGCATAAATAAAAATGCAAAAGCTACAGTTTGGGATGTTCTGGCTCCATGGTGGAGAAAAAGAGCCTATATGGATCGTATGTCCAATGATTTTTCAGCAGCAAAAGATATTCGCATGTTCAGTCTTAAAGAATGGATTTTGGATAAATATAGAGAGCTGAATAAAGAACGTCTGGCTGCCCAAAAGCGAAATGAACTTCTCTGGTTTTATAACGGTATATTTTCTACTTTTACATGGATTTTAAGCCAGATTGTTGTTTATGCATGGCTTTTAAAAAGTGTTGTAAACGGTCAGATGACAGCAGGAAATTTTTCTTTGTATCTTGGTTCCAGTGGAGTTTTCTTTGCCAGTGCCAGTCAGGTAACAGGGGCAATAACCAGACTTTTGGCACGAAGCCGCGAGGTAGATGATTTTAGAAGTTTCATTGATTTTGCAAATACAACTGGTGGTGCATGTGCTTCAGGTGGAAATCCTGTTCCAAAGTATGATAAATATGAATTCGTTTTTGAAAATGTTTCTTTTAAATATCCGGGAGCAGAAAAATACGCTTTAAAAAATCTGAACATAACGGTGAAGGGTGGAGAACGTCTTGCTGTTGT
>JABUUX010000203.1 GCA_021442965.1 Treponema sp. | reverse complement strand
CCCTTTTTCAGATTATGCATTAAGGGAGGAAAAATGAATTTAAGGTTCAGTTCAGAGAGTTCAAATTTATTAAAAATCAACAGTTTTTTTTCGAAAAAGAAGGTTGATATCGAAAAAAAGATACAGGAAAAATATATATACGGGGACGTTGCAGTAATTGCTTACAGAGTATTTGAAATTTCCGATATCATAGATCCTCATTCGGTACCGGGGCATGAAATACTCACACGGGATTTTCTGGATTTTCTGGAAACAAATACCGAGTATATAGATTCCGGTTATCCGATCGTTTTGGAAATATGCGGCAGAGAATTTACCGATGAAGAAAAATCTACGATCACGAGGGTCATAAAGGAAAACTGTGATCTTCTCCTGGGAAGATGTAGTCATGAGAAAAAGGATATGATCGGCTGGATGATATTTAACGGCATATGTGCCATTGCCTCATACGTTGCATATGCATTATTCAACGGTGTTGCGCAAAAAACAGGAAATCCGTGGATAACGGCTATAGTGGACGGCTTAAATATCTTTTTCTGGGTATTTACATGGGAGATTGTCGCAGCTGTTGCATTTAAAACGAAAGGGTATCTGGACAACAAGAAAAAAGCCGCTCAGATGGCAAGTATGAATATCAGATTTTATGATAAATTTGGTGATAGTACATATTCCAAAGAGGAACAGAATAAAGTTGTTGAAGAGATATTAAATGATAAATGATATTTATATTCATAAGGAACGGCACCGCCTGTATTTGTGCGATAAGTCCTTTGCAATCATATTTCAACCTCAAGCCCTGAATGAAGCTTTTGAAGTCTTTCACCGAGAACTTCCTTTAAGTATTCATAGGCAACGCTTCCGGTGCAGTGACCGGAGTAAAAAACCGCATCACAGCCGTTCTTTATCTGTTCTGCGACCTTTTGTACGTCTTCCTTGCTGAAGCTGCAGCTGTCGGGGCCTGTCGGACCCATCATGTGAAAGCCCCCGAAGAAGGCTTTGATCTTTCTGTTCGGGAAGGCTTTTTTTACTTCTTCGATTATGTTTTCGACTCCTCCGTGGGAACAGCTGTTAAAGACGGTTATGTTCTTGATGATATTACAGCAGGCAGTCTTGTAGAACAGGCATTTACCTTAGAAGACCCGCACTGCCCTCACGGCCGTCCAATTTACACCGTTATCAGCCGTGAAAAACTTTTTGAACTTGTAAAACGCACCTAAACTTTATTACTCCTGAAGAACAGCAATCAGGCTGTCCACTTCGGCAGTTTTAAAATCAGGTTTCTTTGATTTAAGCAGCAAAAGGTTTTTAAGTGCTTTTTCATTGTCACCAAGCTGCATATATATTTTTCCAAGACTCAAATATGCATTCCAGTTTTCTTTATTGCTGTTTATTAAATCTGTAAAAACATCTCTGGCACTTTCATAATCAGGAATTTTAAGATATGCATTTCCAAGATTGTTTTTAACATTAATATCTTTAGGTTCAATATCCAAAGCATTTTTATAATACATAACTGCATTTTCGTAATCTTTTTTCATCAGATATGCAGTACCAAGATTATTGTTTACTTCAAAATTATTTTTTTCAGATTTATTTGCTTCCAGTAATAATTCCAGGGCTTTATCTATTTCCTGATTATCCTGATTCATATAAAGCGTACTAAGATTAATTTTTGCTTTTATATGAGTATTATTCAATTTTAAAGTTTCTTTATACAGTTGTACAGCTTCAGCCGTTTTATTCAACTGACCTAGAATCAATGCATAGTTATAAACAATATTTGACTTGGATTTATCATTGTTAAGAAAATCTCTTTCATCATACGCCTGCCATGCATATTGAAGTGCTTCTTCATATTTTTTCATATCATACAAAACTGTTGAAAGATTATATTTTGTTAATGTTAAATCTTCACCTTTATTTAACTTAGCTATAGCCGCCTTATACTGCTGAACAGATTTTTCATAATTTCCACTCTGATAATAAACAGAACCCATTTCCATTAAGGCCGTTGTGTTATCCGGGTACAGTGAAAGAAGTTTATCATAAGCTTTTATAGATTCATCATATTTTCCGGTTCTGTTGTAAGCTCTTCCAAGTTCTATATAACCTTTTTCATATTTATTATTGATTTTTACAGCCTGGAGAAAACAATCAACAGCATCATTTTCTTTTTTTAATTTAACATATGATAACCCCAGATTATAACGGCTTGGTTCAAAGTGGTTATTCAATTCACAGGAACGTGTAAAAGCTTCGGCAGCTTCTTTATATCTTTTCATCATGTAGTGAAGTTTACCCATATCATAATAATAAAGATAATTATTTTTGTT
>JABUUX010000454.1 GCA_021442965.1 Treponema sp. | reverse complement strand
CCCATTGCGTAGGCTGGTCCATATTGCTGGCCGATTGCGATTAACGCCGGAATAAATGCAAAAGATGAGCCTAAAAAGGCCGGAACTTTTGCTCCTGTAATAAGAATATAAAGCAATGTACCAGTACCTGCAGTAAATAAAGCTGTAGAAGTGCTTAATCCTGTAAGTAAAGGAACCAGAACTGTAGCTCCAAACATGGCAAAGACATGCTGGAAACTGAGCGGAATCCACTTTCCAATCGGAGGACGATCGTGTGGACCGTAATACTGTGTAGCCATTTTTTTTACCTCTTAACAAAAAATTATACTCCTAAATGGTATAAAAGAAAATTATAAATTAAATTTTTATACATCCGATACTTTAAGAGAATAGGTAAAACTATAAAATGAGGTTTTTTATGAAGAAATTTTATACTTTGGTTTTGATTTTTGCAGCATGTTTTGTTTCCTGTGTGACTGCCAAGAAAGAACCTGTAGAAGAAATACCTGTAGTTGAGGAAAAACTGACACCTCACCAGATGATTGTAAAAGGGAAATATGATGATGCCAAAAAAGAATTCACCATGCCAAGTCCAATTGACGGACTTGATGAAAATGGGGATACAGTTCTTCATGTTGCTGCCAGATTGAATAATACAGATATGGTTTCTTTTCTTTTGCACTGTAATCCTTCTTTGAATATTTACAATAATAAACACGAAACACCTCTTATTTCTGCTATTGGAAGCAGTGCTCAGGAATGTGCAAAACTTCTTTTGGAAGCCGGTGCAGACCCTTTTGCAAAAAATGGTAACGGTTTATATGCCTTTGAAGTGGGCTTTAATACAAGTAACGTTTACTACGATTTTTTTCTTACAAAAGAAATAGGGCAAATGAGATCAGATGATGGAAAAAATATTGTTCATTTTCTTATTGCAAGAAAAACAATAAAAGCGGTAGATAAAGCGATTGAAAAAGGCCTGGATATAGATATTCCTGATTATAGCGGGAACACTCCTTTAGCACTGACGTTTAATGATATAAATGATGAAAGATCTATTGAAATTGCAGCCAAACTGATTCAAGCAGGTGCAGAAGAAGTAAACAACGACTACCTTTATTTCCAACAGGCTGTCTCTTCAAGAAATCCTGATTTACGCTCTGATGATAATATGACACCGCTTCATATAGCTGCCGCTTACGGACACTCAGCAATTGTTAAATACCTTCTTAAAGAAGGCGCTGATCCAAACGTACAGAACAGTTCTGGCTCTACACCTCTTCATGAGGCTGTAAGATACGGTAACACTGAAATTATTTCTCTTCTCCTTGAAAGTGAAAAAGTTAACGTAAATGCACAGGACAATTTGGGAAAAACTCCGATTATGGTTACTATGTCTCCTGATAAAATGGAAGCAACCTATAAACTCCTTTCAAAATACAATGCAGACTTTAATCAAAAAGATGCTTATGGAGACACTTTAATTCATATAGCCACAATGCTGCATGCCCCTACTTCTGTTCTGCAGACTCTGGTAGATGAAGGTGCAGATGTAAATGCTAAAAACAAAGAAGGTGTTACTCCGTTTGAAATTGCAATACAACATCAGGATAAAGCAATGACACAGTTCTATGCAAACCATGATGCTGACATTCACACAAAAGATACACACGGAATTTCACCTCTTATGCTGGCACTAAACTGCAAAGATGATGAACTTTTTGAAATGACTGTTTCAAAGAAAAATGTTCAGTCTCAGGATTCTGAAGGAAATACACCTTTCCACATTGCACTTTTAAATGGAGCTTCAGACCAACGGATAACTTACATTATTCAGAATACAGAAAATGTAAACATAAGAAACAGTGACGGTAATTCACCTTTGTACCTTGCTATAGTGAATCAGCGTAAAGAAGTTGTAGAAAAAATTCTTCAAAAAAATGGTGATATTTTCTCTTCAAATAAAGATAATGATTCTCCTCTTAGAATTGCACTTAGAGAAGGCGGCAAAATATTTAACTGGATTATCAAGCCGGATACAATAAAACAGACAGACGGTTCGGGAAACACATGTCTTCATTATGCTGCGGAATGGGGCTATGCTGATTCAATCCGCAGACTTGTAGAAAAAGGTGCAGATCCAGCTGCCAGAAACTCTAACGGCGAAAATGTCCTGTTTAGTGCAGTAAAAACCGACAACGTGAATATTATTGATACAGTTGTAAAATGCGGAACTCCGGTAAACGAAAGAGATAATCTTGGAAGCACACCTCTACATATGGCTGTAAGATGGAACGCAACAAAATCTATTCTGAAACTATTGGAAATGGGAATTGATATAAATGCACAAAACACAAA
>JABUUX010000447.1 GCA_021442965.1 Treponema sp. | reverse complement strand
GCAAAATAATCTTCCGTTGTCTGAAAAGTTTTATAAACACCTTCGCGGATTGCGATAGACGGAACAACAATAATAAACTTGCACCAGCCATAAGCTTTGTTCAGTTCATACATTGTCTTGATGTAGGTAAAAGTCTTTCCAACGCCAGTTTCCATTTCAACAGTAAGATTATATCTTCCAAACAAATGGTCATCCGGCTTAAGCTGATTATCCCGCTGAATCTGATTGATTTTGTAAAGAACTTTCTGATCAGTCAAACCAGAAACAATCGGGTTATTATTCCAGCCTGTAAATTCAAGACCTGTCATTACATCACCGGCATCCATTCTGTATGAGTTGACTGCAAATGGCTGACCTTCAAAAACGTCCACTACAGCTTTTGCAGCCTCTGTCTGAAATTTCTGATCTTTATATTGAATTTTCATTTTTACTCCCCTCCCTAAATCACCTTCACACTTGTTTCTGGACTAATCATTTTGAAAATCTCAAATACATTAATCTTGCTGGCACTGTTGCTGAAAGAACTGTCTCTAAACACAGCCCGAAGCGGCTTTTTACGTGCAATTTCTTTTACTACATTTTCTGAAACGTCTTCATTAAAACAGGCAATTAAATCTCCTGAGTTGTATGTGTGAACAGTGAATTTTTCGATCGTTTCTGAAGTATACGGCAAACTGAGCGGAAGTCCCCAGTCCAAAAGGCAGCCAAAAAGCAAATCCAAATCTGTGCGGTCATCTTTGATGTTTGATTCAAACATATCAAGCTTTTTCTGGTCGTATTCACCTGCAGAATAATAAACATCTTTCATGTTGCTGTCGTCAACTTTAAGAACACGGAAACCAATGTCCAAGTCTTGAGTTGTAAGAGGATTTTCTTCCTGGATTTTCTTACCAGCACGACGGATGCGTTCTTTGCCGATTTCGCAGATGTTTTTGTAACCGGCTTTGTAGGCTTCTGATTTTTCATCTGTAGTTTCCGGTAACTGAACCATAATAAATTTTCTATTTCCGCCATCTTCTGCATTAAGCTTCATTACGGCATGTGCAGTTGTTGCAGAACCAGAGAAAAAATCAAGGATGATGGAGTCTTTTTGGGTATTTGCAATCGTTAACAACCTTTGTAGTAACCGTATCGGTTTTGGACCATCAAATACACCTGCTTCTAATAATTGAGTTACTTCTTTTGCTCCTTCTTGGCTATGACCAACTTCCTTATAGAAAAGAATTGACTGTACTGCCATTCCATCATATTTTAACTCTGTTAAAAACCTTTTTAACTGAGGAACGCTATTTCCATCACTACCAAACCAAATCCTATTATCCTGGAGTCTTTCCAAAAATGCTTTTTTGGAAAGCCTCCAGCAGCGTCCTGCTGGAGGCTCAACCACACGCCCAGAGGGCGTCGTTATTGGATAATCAGAATCTGAATTATATGTCTTTACTGACATATCACTCGGTTTCCATACACCTCTCGGATCATTATCAGGATTTGTATAACGAGCATTTGCTTCTTCTGTCCTTGGCAGTCTTCCAATAACGAAATTATCAATATTTTTCGTATACAACAACACATAATCGTGACTATTAGAAACATATTTTGCATCATTTTTAGGTGAATAAGCTCTTTCCCAAATCAATTGGGCTATAAAATTACTTCCTCCTAACACCTCATCACAAATCTTTTTTAAGTTCTCCACTTCGTTATCATCAATACTTATAAAAATAACTCCGTCGTCACTCAGCAAATTCCTTGCTAAAAGCAACCGTGAATATATCATCGAGCACCAGTCACTGTGAAATCTTCCGTTTGAATCGTTATTCCTGAAAAGTCTGTTTGACTCTTCATCAAAAACACCAGACTCTTCATCATATTCATCGCTACCCATAGCAAAATCATCACGGTAAATAAAATCGTTCCCGGTGTTGTAAGGCGGGTCAATATAAATCATCTTTACTTTTCCAAGATAGCTTTCCTGCAAAAGTTTAAGTACCTCAAGGTTATCACCTTCAATATAGAGGTTCTCCGTCGTGTCCCAGTTTACAGAATCTTCTTTGCAAGGTCGCAGTGTCTTACGGATAGGCTTGTTAGCTTCAACAATAGCAGCCTTTTTACCTACCCAGGTAAATTCATAAGCTTCATCACCTTCAAGAGCTTCGTCACTCAAAATCTGTTTGAGCATTTCAAAGTTCACAACTTTCTTGAGTTTCCCATCGTCATCTTTAGCTTCAGTTACACAGTTCGGAAATAAAGCTTCAATCTTTTTAATATTTTCCTGTGTCATATCCTGTGTTTCAAATTTTGGTTTTGTCATATATTCCTCATCTTATCCTTATTTCTGATTTTGC
>JABUUX010000258.1 GCA_021442965.1 Treponema sp. | reverse complement strand
TTTTTTTCCGAAGGAAAAAAATTACTATGGCAAAGCGTGATTATTACGAAGTATTGGGAATAGAAAAAAGTGCATCTTCAGAAGATATAAAAAGAGCTTATAGAAAACTTGCTGTTAAATATCATCCTGATAAAAATCCTGGAGATAAAGAAGCTGAGCAGAAATTTCGTGAAGCTACAGAAGCTTATGAAGTTCTTTCTGATGATCAGAAACGCCCGATTTATGATCAGTATGGTTTTGCCGGACTTGAAGGAATGGGGCAAGGTGCTGGTTCCGGAGGATATTCTCACGCTTTCAATGATTTCTCAGACCTTTTTGGCGGAATGGGCGGTGGTTTCGGAGATATTTTTGAAAATCTTTTTGGTGGCGGTTCCAGACGAAGTTCATCCTCTGGGCCTGGCACTGGCTCAAGTCTTCGATATGATCTTCATATAGGTTTTCGCGAAGCCGTTTATGGGACAAAAACTGAAATTCATTTTAAACATGCTGAGGCTTGTGATACGTGCCATGGTACTTGCGGTTCAGGACAGAAAACTTGTCCTACTTGTAGGGGGGCTGGTCAAATTATGCAGGGAAATGGATTCTTCCGTATTCAGCAGACCTGTCCTAAATGTCAGGGACGTGGAACAATTATTGAAAATCCATGTTCAGCATGTCGGGGTACCGGACTTCAGACAAAAAGTAAATCTGTTTCTCTTTCTATTCCTGCAGGTGTTGATTCAGGAAAACGCATTACAATACCACGTCAGGGAGATGCCGGAGCAAATGGTGGTCCTTCCGGAGATTTGATTGTTGTAATTCATGTTTCTGAGCATGATTATTTTGAACGTGACGGTCAGGATTTATATTGTGCAGTTCCTGTTTCGATGACGCAAGCTGCTCTTGGTTGTAAAATACAGATAGCCTCTCTTGATGATAAAAAAATTGAACTTTCTATTGCTCCTGGAACCCAACATGGAAAACTTCTTCGGGTAAAAGGTGAGGGTGTTCCGTATGTAGGAAGTACTAGAAAAGGTGATTTGTATGTAAAAGTGATTGTTCAAATTCCTTCTAAGCTAAGTGGAAAAGAAAAAGAACTTCTGCAGCAGTTCATTTCTGTTGAAAAGCCTTCAGAATCTCCTGATTTAATTAAACTTTCTAATCTTACAAAATAGATATATAAGATAGACTTTTTAAACTTTTTATCCATTTCTGCCGATTATGTGATATGATAGAAGGACGTTCAGTCTAATTACGCAGGGGTGGCTATGTATAAAACAAGAAAACGTATTTCCGTTATAGTGATAAACATTCTGATAATAATCGCTTATATTTGTCTGATGTTGGCATTACTTCCGGAACGAGACTCATCGAATACTTCAATTCTTCCAACTGCATTAGTAGCTTCAGTTAGTTTCATAATGCTTGTTTTTGGAGGAAATGCAGTAAGGCAATTTGTACTTACAAAAGTCCGTAAAGACACACTGGAAAGTGGTGAGACTGAAATTCTAAATGCTTTTATCAACAAACTTCGTTTTTGCTATACACTTGACGATTTTTATGTTGCAATTTCTGAGAATCTTGAAAAACAGGCTGATTGTTCTGTTCTTCTTGTAGATAGAAAGAAAAATTATGTTCTCTATAATAGTCCTAATAGGCTTACAACTTCAGATAGTGTACGTGAAAAAATGTTTCAGAACTTTCCTGAGCAGTGGCAGGATAGTATAAATTTTTTTGACCGGCATATTGGTGTGACTTCAAATTATAAAAAAGCTCGCGGTTTTTTTATCGTGTATCAACAAATTCACATGTATGTATTCTGTCGTTATACACGTCTTTTTGATACTCATGTTTATAATAATCTTTTTGAAGAATTTAAGCGTTTTGTTAATCGTTCAAATACGCTTTCAACCCTTCAGGAAATTTCTTCTACAACAAAAGAATGGGAACAGTTGGCTATTACACAGCAATCCTTTCTTCCTGTAGTAGAAAAAATGAAACCAATCCCAAAATTAAAAATTGCAACATATTTCCGTCCATTGGTAAACGTATCTGGTGATTATTACTCTGTTCTTCCAATTGATAGTTCAAAGACTCTTCTTGTTCTTGGAGACGTTTCAGGAAAGGGGCTTCCTGCGGCTCTGATTATGGGTTTGGTTATGAATACTGTAAAGATCATTGAAAACAAGGAAGATCTGGTTGGTGTTATTGGAGCAATTGATAAAGCAATTAAGGGAATGCATCTTCAAGATAAATACACTGTAATTTTTCTTGGTATCGTAGATACAGAAAAGATGTCTATCAGATACATAAATGCATCTATGTCTGATCCTGTTATTCTTTCTCCGGCTCCAGATGGTTATCGTATGAAACC
>JABUUX010000082.1 GCA_021442965.1 Treponema sp. | reverse complement strand
TTTTTACACTTCGAACAACAACATTTCATCTTTGTTCAAAGGTCTTCCAAGCCTTTTAGAATAAAGAATTGCTTCACGAAGTTTATATTTTTTATAATCAGAAGGTTCTGTCAATCTTCCATCCGGCATCATTTCACCAAATTTCATCCCCATGTCAATTTCTTTTGTCGCTATCATATAATCGGTACATACGACTGCTTTTCTTTCAGAAACAATCATTTTGTAACCTCCTGTGAAAAATAAGTCTGTATTAAGTGCAATGCCGCATAATTGTCAATAAACATATTTTGTGCATCAATACATTGTGCATTTAAAGTCTTTTGATAATGTTCAACAAGATTCGATTTTGCTTTAAACTGGACAAAGCCTTCGTTTCCGACATCCCAACTTAGTTTACAAGCAATAGCGAATAAATGAGCACCGACACCTTGAAATATTCCATTAGAACCTCGGTTTGATGGCGCTGACTCAACAATGTCAACATGAGTATATAACTGATCCCGAATATGTTTTAAAGCAATCATTCCCTGCCTTTCATCAGAATCTTTCAGTAAAAGTTCATAAACATCAAACCCATTTAATTGAGGAATACTCCAGTCAAATAACCAGCCTTTTGACTGAAGGGCTTCAGCCTCTGACTTTAAAATTGTTTTTGAAATCAATCTGAACTGTGTATCACATTCATCACCTGTTTCTCTATTGATAAGACAGTTCGTGAGTCCGTCTATTTCTACATCAACTTCCACTTGATACCTCGCAATAAACCATTATACCACACTTTTGCTGTTTTGGAGAATAAATAAAAAATTTATGGAATGGGAAAGGGTATTTTTTACACTGATCCTTTATTCTCTTTTTTGTATTGTTCACAAATTTCATGAGCCACATTATCTATGTCAGGATATACAAAAGCTTCAGTGATATTTAACAGTGCCAGTTCTTTTATAATATCAGCTTTTGGCTCTGGCGGAATTAAAACAACTTGCTGAATATCATTCTCATCTTTGTAAAAAAGTCTCCGTAAATCAAACGAATCGGTATCAAATATTTTTATTTCATTGTTTCCCGAATATGGTGTAATTTTCAGAAATTCTAATTCCCATGTTTCTTTTTTATCAAAATATTTTCCCGACTGGAATCATTTACCAAATCATCAAAAGTCACATCTTTTGGATAATTCAAAATATAATCAGTTAATTCATCAGCATCTTTGTCTTTCCAAGTCATGTTTTTTACTTTGTTTGCATTGATAATAAAAAATGCCCCCTGCTGATTTTTTATCCTTGGATTATCTTGAGGAACCCTCGCTGAACGTCGGATAACGTCTTTCAACGGGATATATCTTTCTTCCCTCATATAATTGTTATCTTTTTCCACCCCATTCCTAACTTCCACAAGTTGAATGACTCATCCATAAATGCAGAACTTGCTAAAATGCTGACTACAGTACTCTGTATAGCTTTCAGTTTGTTGTTTGTATCATCATTCTCTTTTTCAGATTCTTTGAAAATCACAACCTCGCCCCAACGCTTTTTCTCCGCTTCAATATTCTGATTAAACTTTTTCATAGGCGAACAGGTAAAATATAAAGAGGCAAGTGGATTTTCAGAAATATCAAGAGCACGTGTACTCAATCCGAAATGCTGCATCAAAACAAGTCTTGCCATATCATTTTTACATGAATCAATTTCAAAGGGAAAATGCCTGTAAAAATCTTGAATCATTTTGTTTTCATTTTTCGGTTTCTCACGCAAAACAGTTGGATTAACTGTGTAATTTGCGTTTCCCTGGCCACGATAAAAAACCGGATTCTTGAATGATGATTCCAAAGTCTTTACAAAATCAAGATACTCATTTACTGAAGTTATCACAGTCGGCTTGACTTTCAACATCCCGTCTTCAGTTGTCTTTTCACGTTCTATCTGGTTTTGTGTCCAATTCTTTTCACAAGCCCCATAACCTTTCAAGCGAACAGCTTTATCATAATCAGATTCATTATACATTTATCACCCTGTACCCATGTTCAAAAGCAAAACGTTCAATTTCTGAATTTTCTGGATAAACAAACGTAAGATAATCCGGACAACTCTCAAAAGGGTTTTCAAATACCATAGCCTTACCACATTTTACAACAACAGTCCTGAGTGATTTACAACCCTTAAATGCATCTTTTGTATTGGTTGAAAGATAAACCTTTACGTCACCAAACTCCAATTCTTCCGAACTAAAACTGACAGGTGAAACATAGTTTTTTTCAACGTATACTGTCCCAACTGATTCCTTGCAAGAAGAAATCCCAATAATAAATCCTAGAAGACAAAAAGTCCGTAATAATATTTTGATAGTGTTTCTCA
>JABUUX010000193.1 GCA_021442965.1 Treponema sp. | reverse complement strand
CCTGGAACAGTTTTCATGTAATAGTCATAATAAGCAGCAACAACAGCAACAATAGAATGCCATATAGCATCCTTAATATTCGTTACCTCTCCTTCTGGGTGATATGGTTCGGCTCTCCATACCACAATTGTTGCTGCAACTAAAATAAGTACTATAAGAATAAAAAGATATGTAAACGGATTTCTAAGACAATATCTGAAATTCTTCTTTACTTTCCGCCAGAATGATTTCTTCTGTTTTTTAGTACTCTTCTGCATATGTTTATTTTAACAGAAACTCCCATTTTATTCACGAAATTTTTATACTTGATTTTTTTAACTTCTTTTTTAAACAAAAAAAAGCATCCCAGTTTATCTTTCTGGAATGCTTTGAAAAAATCTATTTGTGAAGAATGTTATTTCTTTTCTTCAAGTGCTTTTCCTGATTTTCTTACAAGGAACAAAGAAAGAAGAAGAGCCACGCAGTAAAGTGCACCTGTTACATAAAGTACAGTCTGATAACCTGTTGGATTTACGCGAACACCGTGAACTTCTGTCCATTCACCAAAGTGATTTACAATCCAGTTTGCCATCTGATTTCCAGAAAGTCCTGCAAAAGCCCATGCCGAAAGAGTAATTCCGTGAATAGCAGAAATGGAACCCATTCCGTAGTGATCAGAAAGCAGAGTCGGAACATTAGAGAAGCCTCCGCCGTATCCTGCATTTACCATAAAGATAAGCGCTAGAACAATAATGATAAGGATTACATTTCCTTCTCCCTTGGCAATTCCGTTTGTTGCAATAGTAATAGCAGTAAGGGCAATAGAAATAATAAAAATCATTTTATAGATTGTATTACGGTCTTTCATTTTATCAGCCCAAGCCGAAAATCCCAAACGTCCACCGGCATTAAAGATGGCAGAAATTGTAGAAATAATTCCGATAGAACCACCAAGTCCTATACATTTTACAATCATCTTTTCCTGAGAAATAAGAGCGAGTCCACATGTAATATTGATATAGAACATAAGCCAGATACCAATATAGTTTCCAATCGGTTTAGTCTTAAGCGTTTCAAGAATGCCTGGTTTCTTTTCACCCTTTGCAGGTTCGTGCCAGTCAGCAGGTTTTGCAAGAAGAAGGTGACCTATGAACATCATTACAAAATAAACCGCAGCCAGAATAAGGAACATCTTCCAAATTTCACCGTTTTCATTTTTTCCAAGCATTTTCTGCATAATAGGAGAAGCGATTGCTTTTGCGGCACCAAATCCTGCTACTGCAAGACCTGTAGCAAGACCTTTTTTATCACTGAACCACAACATAAGAGTCTTTACAGGAGAAAGATATCCTGTACCAAGACCAATTCCCATAATAAGACCATAACTTATGTAAATACCAACAAGTGCAAGAACGCTTCCCGGATTCTTACCGCCATACCAGATGCACACACCGGTAAGAGCCATTCCAACTGCAAAACAGATTGTAGCAATAAGAGAAGATTTATGAATATCTTTTTCTACAATGTTACCAAGAAAAGCAGCTGACATACCAAGGAAAAAGATTGCAAAAGAGAAAGCCCATTCTACAGCGCCTTTAGAAAAACCGATGTAGTTTGCAATTTCCTGTGAAAAAATTGACCAGCAGTATACAGTACCGATACTGCAGTGAAGAAGAAGGGCTGGAATAGCTGCACGAATCCATTTATTTGCGCGCCATCCGCCAGTTTTTGTGTTTTCCATAATTATGGACCACCTTTTAATTTATTAGATTTAATATTTACATTTTATCGAATTTTGTCATACTCGTAAATATTTTAATTTTAAAAGACAAGGTGCTGTCTAAAAAGTTCAAATCACAGTGTCATCCTGAACTTGTTTCAGGCTCTCTACACTATATATGGTGTAGATACTGAACTAAATTCAGCATGGCAATACTTCTTATACAGCCCCTGTGCCAATTCAGTATTTTTTTATTTGGCAGGCTTTGCATTCAGAATTATTAGAGATGACCTTAATTGTGGACTTTAGTAAAAATCAGTATACTTTATAGTTAAATTAGTAATTCTTTACTTTCTACTTCAAAATTTTATTAAAAATTCAAGAGGATTTTTATGTACGATTTTAAAAACATAGAACCTAAATGGCAGAAATATTGGGCGGAAAACAAAACTTTTCGCGTAACAGAAGATGAATCAATTCCTTCTGAAAAAAGACGCTACGTTCTTGATATGTTCCCGTACCCTTCAGGAGCCGGACTTCACGTAGGTCACCCGGAAGGATACACCGCAACAGACATTTACTGCCGCTACCTTCGCATGAAAGGATACAATGTTCTTCATCCGATGGGATACGATGCTTTCGGTTTGCCTGCAGAAAATTATGCCATCAAAACAGGCAC
>JABUUX010000353.1 GCA_021442965.1 Treponema sp. | reverse complement strand
CCGGCTACAGCAGAAACAACAACAGAAAGTCTGTCTTCTTCTGCACGTTTGATAATAATGTCACTTGAGTCCAGAATGCGGCGGGCGTTTCCCATTGATGTGCCGCCGAATTTTAATGTAATCATTTGTTTCCCCTTCGTAAAAGCACAATCTTCAAAGCACAATGCAAAATGCAGAAATCACAATGCAAAATACAGAATAATCATGATTTACTTAAAAATTTTAATTGTTTTATTTTAACGGAATTTAGGGAAAAAATAAAGATATGAGATTTTCAGATTATAAAATTTTGAAGTACATACAAAGAATGACAAATAACATTTAACGGTTCAAAGGGTTAGTGTTTACATATTACCGATGATTTTTGAGATTTCTAAAGTAATTTCTTGGATTTTATTTGATGAAATATGACCTATTTTTTCAATCAATCTTTTTTTATCAACTGTTGTTATTTGAGAACATAACGCCACAGAATCTTTTGAAAGATTTGTATATTGTTTTTCAACAAGAACGTTCCCTGTAAATTCTGCAAGTCTGATATTAGATGTAAAAGGAATTATTAACGTTGTATTTAAATTACTTTTATTAAGAATGTCATTTTGAATTACAACACACGGACGGCGAAATCCCGGTTCACTTCCAAATGGGACGCCTAAATCAATCCAATATACATCACCACACATCATCTTTTGTTAACTCCCGTAAATGCATAATGGAACTTTCTTTTTCTGAAAACTCATCATCATTTGCTATTTCAAGCATCTTGTTAATATTTGATGTTGTTAATGGTAATTTTTCATATTTGTTGTCTATTGCAATTGAAAATGGAATACTTCGTGTTCTGTTGACCGTTTTAATAAAAATATTAATAGCTGTTGAAATATTCATTCCCAATTCTGAACAAATTTCTGAAAAAACGTCTTTGTCATTATTGTTTACATTTACTGAAAGGGTACTCATATAATCCACCTATGCTATATGGATAGTATAGGTCTAAAATCACATGATGTCAAATTTTTGAATTGAATCACGTTAAATCTTACCGAAAAAAAAGCTGTGAATCACGTAAAAATCTTACTCAAATCTAAACCAGTAGAATAAGAACTGCTGGAGAAAAAATATGGGACTAACGATGAAAGAAAGAAATTCGGTAACAAAAGAAACAGCAGAAAGATACAAGAATGCAAGCAAGAAAGAAAAGGAAATCATACTTAATGAATATGTAAACTTGACGGGATTTGCAAGAAAATACGCCATCAGCAAATTGAACAGCTGTATAAAACGTCGGGAATATACATACAACAACAATGTAATCAAAACTGCAAAAGTTGAACTGCCAAAACGAAAGAAGAGGATTTACGTACCAAAATACGGGGATGATGTTATGAATTCCCTGAACAAAATTTGGAGAACCTTTGACTACATGTGCGGCCAGAGGCTTGTTCCGTTCATCAGAGAAAATCTTGAAGACCTTTCTGCAGAGCCCTATTTTGAAATATCAGCGAAAGTATCTGAAAAACTTAAGACGATAAGCAGTGCCACTGTAAACAGGATTCTAAAACCAGAAAGAAAGAAAAACAGGATACACGGAACATCAACAACAAAAGCAGCCGGGAATTTGAACAAACTTATCCCAATCCGCACATATTTTGACTGGGACGAACGGAAACCTGGATTTTTTGAAATGGATACGGTTGCTCACGACGGCGGAGTGGCTACTGGAGAATATTGCTATACACTGACGTTTACAGATGTCTGTGTAGGATGGACTGTGATTTATGCCCTTCTGAATAAAGCACACCGATGGGTAATGGAAAGTGCTGATGATTTGAACAGAACTCTTTTCTACAAGCTTTTGGGGCTTGATTCAGATAATGGCGGCGAGTTCAAGAACTATCAGATGTTGAAATGGTGCAAGAATAACAACATTGCTTTTACCAGAAGCCGTTCCTACAAGAAGAATGACAACTGCTTTGTCGAGCAGAAAAACTACAGTGTTGTTCGTCATCTGGTCGGTTATTACAGGTATGAAGGTGAAGCTGCTCAGATTGCACTTCAGAATCTTTATGACAAATGGAATCTGCTTGTAAATTATTTTTATCCGTCTGTAAAAATCCTTGCAAAAGAACGTAAAGATGCTCATACTTACAAAAAATACGATTCAGCAAAAACTCCATACAGAAGATGCCTGGAAAGTCCAGAACTTTCAGATGAAGTAAAGGACAAGCTCCGACATAAGAAGGCAACCCTGAATGTTGTTCAGCTCAAGAAGGAGGTTGAAGAAGCTCTTGATATTGTTCTTGAACTGGCAAAGAAATGGAATTAACAGACTTTGTGAATCATGCTTTCGGTAAGATTTTTTACATGATTCACAACATATTTTGGGTTAGATTTTTACATGATACAACACG